>JANXUM010000064.1 GCA_025356215.1 Bryobacter sp.
ATGCCGGGGTGGGCGCGCCGGCGACGACGTAGGTTTTTGCACACTTCGTGTACATCTCGCGGCCGGGAGCTGCGCTTTCGTTCTTTTGCTTGCGGAGGCCGAATTGGGTTCCGAGGCCTTCGTTCTTGAGATAGGTATCAAACTTTTCGGGCTCCATCTCGAGATAGCGAGGCTTGGTGGAGACGGCAAAGTATTGGCTACCTTCCTTAACGGTCACGGTCGTGTGAGTTGCTCGATTCATCATTCGCCACGAGTCCACAGGAATGGCGGGAAGGGCGATCAACCTGGCCGGGTCGACCGGTTGATCTGAGATGGGAAACCCATCGCCGGTATTGGTGGAAAGCAAGATCGTCTCTCCCTTGGCGGGGCGGAACTTCTGGGGCATGAGGTAGAGGTCATGCGCCAGAAGGCTATGGATGAGCAGCAGTGTCAGCACGTTCAGCTTCCTTCAATCGGGTAATTTCTTTGCGCAGCATCGCGACGTCAGACTTGAGGCCCTGCTTGTCGAAGATTCGAGCGATGTCGGAGAGAACGCGAGCGCGCTCTTCGAACCTGTAGGGAGAGATTTGGCGATACACACTGTTCAGAAGGTCCAGTGCGCCAGTGAGATCTTTGAACTGCTCCCGGAGTAATCCAGCCTCCCATTGCCCGCCGATGTTATCGGGGCGCAAATCGAGCAGCCATTGAGTCGCCTTTTCGGCCTGATCGAGTTTGCCTTGCAGCCGGTAGGCCTGAGCGAGCACGTACCAGACGTCGTAATCGTCGGGGGCGGACTTGGCGAGGGGTTCGGCGATGCGCTGGGCCTCGGCAGCTTTGCCTTGGCGGATGGCTTTGGCCGCGACGGTCTTTGCGTCATCGTAGCCCTGGGCGCATGCAATGCATGCGCCCAGAACCACCAGGATTGTGAGCCGTCTCACTTAACAGGACCGCCACCGGGTTCGCCGGGATCGATGTGACGACGGTTACGGCCGTCGGGGCAATCGGCGAGGTAGGGGAATTCCGTCCGATAAGGGGCATCGTTGACGTTGACGCCGTCACCGAGCATGTTATTGGGGAATTTGTTGAAGCCGGGGGCGAGGACACCGCCAACAACAACGCGAAGAGCGATGTCGGTGACGTCGTCCATCAGGCGGCGACCGTTGGGGTAACCGGCGGCGTCGCCGGCAATCAGGCCGAGGCGGTTTGCCTGAGCAGGCGGCGTTGCGGGGACCCCGGTGTTGAGGCGGAGCATATCGGCGATCGGGCCAGCGGGGGTACCCTTGGCGGCGATCGGCGGCGCGTAGGTAACGAGCGGCACCAGGTCGACGCGGGGAGCGTTGGGGATGGCAACGACACCGTTGTATGCGGCATTCACGATGCGAGCGAGAACGGGATCGAGGGCGAAGCTGGCAAACTGCGCGTCATCCTTGGGCTGTGACATCGAAAACTTGTCCTTGGATCCGACGCCAATGAGCAGCTCGTTGAAGAGCGGCTGACCCATGCGCTGGACCTGACGGAGATCGCCGCGAGTGGTAAGCGGATTGGGAGCGTTGCGCACCGTGACGCGCGGGCGGGAGGTGGTGCCCCAAGCGCCGATGGTGGCGGCAACGGAATCGGCCGTCTCAACTTTGCCGGTGCGGGTCAGCATCTCGATCGGAACTTCAATCGCGATGGCGTTGACGCCGTAGCCGGAGACGGTGTCGGAGGCGAAGTTCATCTGCGCTTTGTCTTCGTCGGCAGTGAGCACGGCCGGGATGCCCGAACCGAGGGTGCGCAAGTTCAGCGTATCGAAGGTTGCACCGAGGTCAATCCAGAAAGGATCGTCAACGGTACCGGTGAATAGGCTGATGCCGTTGGGTAACGCGTAGGTACCGGCCTTGAACACCGACGGGTAATCGATGGTTCGCGGACCGGCGTTGGCGGGCACGGCGTAAAGCGGCTTGCCGCTAGCTTCCTTGAAGGTCTGCGCGGCACCGTTCTTAATCATCGTCACGGTGTAGCTTTGACGTTGGCCGAGACCGGGGCTGTCGAAGTTCTTGATTTGCGGGGGAACGATAAGCGTGCCAGGAGCGATGGGCGCGGGCGAATTGGCGGGAGTTTTGATTCCGTCGCCAGCGCCGGCCATCACCGTAAAGAGGCTGGGCAGCCGCTGTTCGGTCTGGAACTGAATCTGGAAGACAACGTCTTCGACAGCATCGTTATTGTTGTCGACCTTGATCTCGTAGAGGATTCCGGGATCGAAGGGGAAGTAGGTGGGGCCGTTGGCGGCTTCAAGCAATGGGTCGACGCACAGAATGAACGTGACCTTGCTGGGTTTTTGATTGGCTGCCTGGGAGCCGGAGTAGCTCACAAAAGCGAAGAAGTCTGTAATGTCGGCTTTGTGATCGAGCGCCGTGATCGGCGCCTCGCGGTGGTTGGCTGCCTTGAGGGGCTGGGCCGCGGGCAGGGCTAAAGAAAGCCAAGCCGGCGGCGAGAATTGATTGTACGTTGCGCATATTGCGGTTTGTGTCGTACTCCTTTCGTGTCTGGTTTACGAGCGCGCCGCAGCTTATGGATTGTATTTCGATTATTTTTCTTGAAACTCATCCGGGCGGTGGGAGTACCGACTTCAAGGACCGCCTATCTTGAGGCTTTCGCACGAACTGCGGACTTAAAGCTCACCTCATATTCATATTTAGTGCCGAAGAATGACTGCTCGCCTTTGGTTCGCACCTTACCGGCGATGGAAGCTCCTTCAATCTTGCCTTCAAAGACATGTTCGGTTGACCCGCCGGAGGGGAGCGCCTTGAACGCCTTGTTCCCGATCAGGAAATTGACGATCTGACCGCCGCTGTTGATGGTCTCTCGAATAAAGATCAATTTGCCCTGCTCTGCCATGGAGCGAAGCGCAAAATCATCGCGGAGTTGCGCGTCCGCGATGGCGCGATCGGCCAAAATGACAATCGTGTCGTCTTTCTTCTTATCGAAGAATCCCTCGGTTGAGTAGGCGAAGACGTGGGTGAGTTTGACTGGCTGACCGTCGACCGTAAGCTTTCCCTCTGGCGCGGACTGCGCAAGGGAAAGGGTTAAGAATCCGCCGATGAGTAAGAGAAAAGGCTTCATAGGGCACTCCCTAAGTCTTGAATTTGATTGCGAACCACAGGCAAGCCACAATTCCGACAATGCTGGGCGACGTGATAATCAAAGCATTGATTACGTTGTAGCGGTCCTGTTGGCTGGCGGCAAAAAGCGTATACGCAATGCACAGTGTCGCCAAAGTAGCGAGACCGTAAAAGGCGGGAATCCGGATTGAGGGGATGGCCCCCGCGCCGAGAAAAAACCCGGTGGCGGCGATAAACGCAATGATCCGCCAGCCATACCGTAGTGGCTCCGAGAGTCCGGCACCGAAGAACGCAAGGATACCGATAATGACCGACCATCCATTCTTGGGCCCGGCGGCCAACAGCGAAATGGCACCGACGAACGCGGCCGCCGCCAACGCGGGCAGAATCAATACGATACAGAGAAGATAGGCGGGGTAAACCATGCGGTAGGGTCCATCATTGCACCTTGTCCACTGATTTCCAACCGTTTTCCGTTTTCTTCTCCCACGCAGTGCCGTCTTTGCTGCGGTAGTCGCCGCCGCTTGTGTTTCCCCCGCCCGCTCCGATTGCTTGGTTTACGAGACGGACGGTGAGGTATTCGCCTTTCGTGATAATCGACTGAGACATGCAGACATCGAGGCCAAAGTAGAATCCAGCCCTAAGTACTTTGGTCTTGGTTATTGTCTCGCCTGAGGCGTCGACCAAGAACAGTTCGCAATTGTCGAGCAAAAAGATGAGCGGCTTACCTTGTAAGGTCGTCTCGAATATCTCGCCTCGCCCGGAAGAGATCTCCTTCTTGAATGCCTGGAGCTTTTGCTCGGGGCTGGTCTTGCCAAGAATCGAGTACGCCCAGAGGGCGGCAAAGGCGGCGGCACCGACTCCAGCCATGATGAGCAACGAAAGAAGAAAAGGGCGATTCACGATTTCGATGGATTGCTGTCCATGGAATAAGTGTAAGCGGCGTCGGCTTGGCATCGTCGGACGACCCTTGACCCGCCGTACCATTCCACCGGTTTGAGAAACAGTTACTCCTCCGTCGACCGTCCCATGTTTGAATCCGGCGCTTCCGCTGGAGGCCACGGGGTCAACCCAATGGTAAGGAATCGATGCAAACTTCGAAACGGTTGGTGCTGGCTTATTTCGCCAGCCGCGATCAGGCCCGTGAGGCCGTGCAGCTCCTTCGCAAAAGCGCATACAACGCGCTACTGGTGGAGCGCAGTGCCGACGGTATTCCCTTACAGTTTCGGCGTGGATTCACCAAGCTCTCCGGCGCCGTTCTGATTGCGGCGACTGCCGGTTCGCTAATCGCATTTCTTTTTGGGCTGCCGATCGTGTTGGCGCTGGGCGGCCTTGCTTGCGCGCCTGTGCTTGCCTACCTGGTCCGGGCGGCCCAATATCGGCTGCTGAGCAAGGCTGTGCGTCGACGCTATGGGGCGACAATTCTGCCCGACGAGAGCTTAGTGGCGGTGGCGGTGTCGCCGGACCGGTTTCAGGATTTGACGCGGGCGCTTCGCACCGCCGATCCGCCCGCGATATTCGTCGTCTCCGACGACAATGGCCCCCGCCCGGTGATCGTCGACGGCTGCAATCCAAGCCGAATCGGCGATAGCCTCTCAGTCGCGGAGCGGGCGCTTGATGATGCTGAAGAAGTCCTGAACGCGGCCTTGAGCCTGGAGTACAGCATCTCGCCCGCGGCGGTTTGGCTGCTCGACAACGCCAATCTGGCGCGTGGAGAGATTGGTGAGGTGCGGCGGGGCTTGTCCAAGGCGATGATTGCGGAACTGCCAAGAAAAGGTTCGGCGATCGCGATTCATCAAGCGGCCGAGCGACTGATCGAAGAAACCGACGCGGTGATCTCGCCCAATAACATCGAGGCGAGCCTGAAGGAGGCCGGTGCCGGGCGCCACTTGAACAACGCTGAAATTTGGGCCTTTCCCCAGTTCTTGCGATTGACGATGATCTGCCGATTGCGGGCGTTGTGCGGCGAAGTGGCGCTAGGCCAACAGCGGCAGGAACTGGCCTACTTCTTCGCGGACAGGATCGTCAGCGCTAGTAAACGAGAGCCGGAAACGGTGCCGAGGTTGTTGCAACTGTACCTCCACGTGATGGGCGGGGAACTGATGTCGTTCGGGCTACTGGCCAACTTGCTGCACGACGAGGACAGTTGCCTGAGCGTGCTACACCAGTGGCTGCTGGCGACCCATGACCACTCCGTGGCCGAAGACCTGGTGCATTACCACCGCTTGCAAGCGCAGCAGACCGTTTCTGTGTCGAATATTGTCGGCTCCTTGAGGCGACTTTCAAGCGTGGATTTCGCGAAGATCCTGGATCGGCTCAGCAGCGTTGAGGCCTTACTAAACCTTGATCCTTCAGGCGTTTATTCCCGGTGCAATTCCGCGACCAAGGACGCCTACAGAGCTGCTGTCGAGCAACTGGCGAGGGGAACTCGGAGCTTCGACGAAACGGGAGTGGCGGACGCCGCGTTGAAGCTGGCTCGCGCTCACAGGGTTGGCGATGTCGAAGCGAACGCGGGCTTTTATTTGATCGACGATGGCCGCCCGGCGCTAGAGCAGGCGGTTGAGTACAAGGCAACAATACGCCAGCGATTGAGCCGTCATATCCGCCGGCATCCAACGCGCTTTTATTTATCGGCGCTTGGCTTGGCGGTTGGCGCGTTGCTGTTCGGGTTCTTCTCGCTGGCGATTTTGATCAGCGGGATTCAATCGGCGTGGATTCTTGTCTCGTTTGCGATTTTGCTGGCTCTGCCAGTCAGCGAGATGGCGACGCAGGTGGCGCACGCCATGATTGTCTCGTTCCTACCCGCTAAGCGTTTACCGCGGCTATCCTTGGCCGCGGGAATTCCTGTCGAGATGACAACGCTGGTGGCCGTGCCAATGATGTTTCAAAGCGTCGCGACGATCGAGCGGGAGTTTCGAAAACTGGAAACGCGGTATCTGGCGAACCGGGAAACCAATCTCTACTTCGCGCTGGTGGGGGATTTCCCGGACTCCGCC
>JANXUM010000261.1 GCA_025356215.1 Bryobacter sp.
GCTTTGTCGGCAGTAACCTCGCGTTGCGGCTTGAGGCACTGGGGGCTGCGGTAACGGTTGTCGATTCGAGTCTGCCAGGGTGTGGGGCGAATCGGCACAATCTGGCGGGTTCGCAGGTGCGGGTGATCGATTGCGATCTGAGCGAGCCTGAGCGCTTTGAGGACGCCATCGCCGAGGCGCAGGTAATTTTCAACCTGGCCGGAGAGATCAGCCATATCCATTCGATGCAGTTTCCCGAGCGCGATTTGCAGATCAACACGGTATCGCAGTTGCGGTTTCTGGAGGCCTGCCGGCGATTGAATCGCGGGGTGCGCGTAGTTTACGCCGGAACGCGGCAGGCCTTTGGCAGGCCGCGGTATTTGCCGGTAGACGAGTTACACCCGATTCGCCCCATTGACTTCAACGGGGTGCATAAGTACGCGGCGACGATGTATCACTTGATGATGAGTGAGTTAGGCGATCTTGACGCAGTAGTTCTGCAACTGACGAACGTCTACGGGCCGCGGATGAGCTTGAGCGTTGCGGGACAGGGCTTCTTGGGAGTATTTTTCCGCAAGGCGATGTTGGGGGAGACGATCAGTGTTTTTGGAGATGGAGAGCAACTTCGCGATCCGGTTTATGTTGACGATGTGGTGGAGGCTTTTCTTCTGGCGGGTGACGCGGTGGGAATGGAGGACCGGGAGATGAACATTGGTGGGGGCCAAGCGTTGTCCTTGCGCGCGATTGCCGAGCAAATTGGCGGGGCTGCGCGGTCGATTCCATTCCCAGAGCACCTGCAGCCGATCGACATCGGCAGTTATTACACGAACTCCGAGCGGGCGCGCAGGGCATTGGGGTGGAGCCCGCGAATTCCATTTGACGAAGGCGTACGTCTGACTCGAGAGTTTTATCAATCCAATTTCAATGCTTATTTGAATCCAGGTGAAGAGCTTCGACGGGAGCTTCCCGAGCATTCTGGAGTGCGGCGGCGGCTTGAGTTCAAAGCGAGTTCATGAATCCCGCCGAATTTGAAAACATTATCCGGAGCGAGGACCGGATGTGGTGGTTTGCGGGGATGCGTCGCATTCTGGAGGCGTGGCTGGAGCGACTTCCGGGAACGCGATTCGAGCGAGTGATCGAGGCCGGTTGCGGCACCGGTTACATGTCCGCGTGGTTGAAGCGGCGCTACGGTTGGGGGATGGTTCCGCTAGACCTCTCCTTTGGGGGATTGTTGTACGCCAAAGGAATGGGCCTTGGGCAACTGACGCAAGGGGACATAACGAGGTTGCCTTTTGCGGCTGGGGCTTGCGACGCGGTCGTGAGCCTGGATGTGATTGTGCACTTGCCGGAAGGACGGGAGGGTGAGGCCCTTGGTGAATTCTGGAGGGTCTTGCGGCCAGGCGGGACGCTGATCCTGCGGACTTCGGCATTGGACGTTTTGCGTAGCAAGCACTCGGAGTTTGCCCACGAGAAGCAGCGCTTTACGGCGGGACGGCTAAGGGCGGCAGTCGAGGCGGCGGGTTTTCAAGTGTTGGATTTGACCTATGCGAACTCCTTGCTACTGCCCGTGGCGTGGTTTAAATTCCGGATCTGGGAGCCGTTGACGGGAGGGGCACCGGAAAGCGGCGTCGAGGTTCCTGGCGCATTGATGAACGGTCTTTTGGAATGGCCACTGCGGTTGGAGGCGGCTTGGTTGCGCAGGGGTGGGCGTTTTGCGCTGGGGCAAAGCTTGTTGGTACTGGCGCAAAAAAGTACTCAACCCTCATCGCTCTAAAGCCTTAGAGCAGAAACGCCGATGTCTTTCCTAGAGCGAGAGCCTGCGATGGTGCAGCGCCCGCCATCTGCCCTATGAAAAAGAACGTCCTCCCCCTAGTCGTGATCGCGCTGGTTGTCGCGGTGATTTCCACTGGAATTTTCTATGGCCTGATCGTCAGCCGGATGGATGGCTCGGCGAAACCATCCTCGGCCTTACGCTACGTGGCGACCAAAGAGCTCGAAAAGGGGCACGTGATTTTGGCGGAAGACTTTCGTCTCGCTTCCGCGCCAGACCCAGGAGCACCCACGCCAAACAAGCCGGAAGACCTAGTTGGACGGACGGTGAAAGAGACGATTGCCGCCAACGCCGTGTTGGCCGAGCACTTGCTATCGCCTTACTCGCAGCGTGGATTGGCAAAGGGGGTGCCAGACGGGATGCGCGCGGTGACGGTACATGTCAGCG
>JANXUM010000095.1 GCA_025356215.1 Bryobacter sp.
GCCAAGAAACTCGAGGTGGACCCCGGCGGCGAGAAAGGTCAATAGAACGCAAAACTGCGTGATCGCCAGCAAAGATCCACTTTCGGTGTCGTTGGTTGGATCAATGATCGAGGCGTAACTTAAGCCGGACTGCACCGACGCGACTTGGATCGCCAAGGCACAAGCGTCCAACACGGTATTCCAGGCGAAAGCCACGAAGAGGCCCGATATAAGGTTTCGTCCGCAGCTCGCCCAGAATTCCCCTGGCACCGCGAAGCTCCCGTCCGCCTCGGCCCATTTTGCGGAAAAGCAAACCGCGGCAAATGCGAATGCGAGAAATGCCCGCGCGGGCGGTGGAACCTGGCGGAAACCCGGCACGTTCAACACGGAAATTGCCGCGCCGGCCCGGGCCAACTCGGTGGCGAAAAGCGCAGCCGCCTGTTCGAGCATCTCCATCGCTAATGCGCAATCCTCGGAATCATGGCGGCCATTCTCGCGATGAACCCCGACATCTGGTTCAACATCCATGGCAGCAGCAGAAGAAACGCAAACGCGCAAACGGAGAATCGCGGTATGGAACTGAAGCCAGGGTCCTGTATCGATGTGGCAACTTGGATCAGATTGAATAAGATGCCGCAAATCAAACAGATGCCCAACAGCGGCGCGGCAATCAGGATCGCTGTGAGAATTGTGCTCCGGATGATTTCAACGGCGACTACAGTCTCCATCAGTGGGCCACCTCAAGCGATTTCATGACGGCGTCGATGATGACGGTCCAACCGTCGGCAAGCACAAAGACAAGGATTTTGAACGGGGCCGAGACCATCACCGGCGGAAGCTGGATCATGCCAAGCGTCACGATGACCGCAGACACGATCAAGTCGATGATCAAGAAGGGCATGTAGAGCAGAACGCCAATCTTGAAGGCGTTCTTCAACTCACTGAGCATGTAGGCACCGGCGATTACCGGGAAGCCAAGATCGGAGGGGCTCTTGGGTGCCTGAGTCTTTGACACGCGTAGCATCAGAGCGATCTCTTTCTCACCGAGAAAAGGCAGCATGTAGCCTTTCATCTGCGCGCCACCCTGAATCAATGCCTGCTCCTCAGCGAGTTTTCCGGCGTTATACGGCAGGATCGTGTCTTTGTAAATCGCGGTAACTTGGGGCGAGATGGTCAGAATGGTGAGCATCGCCGACAGTGCGATCACAACTTGATTAGAAGGGACCGTCTGCGTGCCAAGCGCCTGCCGCAAAAAATGCAGCACTACGCTGATTCGCAGGAACGGCGTGAGCGTGACGAAGAACATCGGCACCAGCGCGGCAATCGTAAGTTGGATCGCCAGCCGGAGCGCCACGCCGCCGGGCTCGGTTGCAGTCGTTGCGGGAGCGCCGAGTAGCGGCGCGGCACCAACCAGCAGCAGAAATATCAGCGTCATTCCGCTACCACCGGTCGGGAAATCTCCAACATCTGGCTTGACGTCTTGTTCGTCCAGAGCGCAAGAGTCACAGATGCGCCATTGGACTCAACGTCCACAATTCGAATCGACTCGCCAGGCCCCAGCCATTTTTGCCCCGCAATCGAGATTCGATGGCGCGATTGAGATTCCAGCGCGCGCGACCGGTTCAGACGCGCCGCTCTCCACATTTCCATGAGTTTGATCCACATCTTCGGTTCTCCGCCTTAAGCCTCGGAACTCAGGTCCGTCACACGAACGCCCATCAGCTCTTCGATAATCACGACTTCGGCAAAGGCGGCCTGGCAGCCGCCGATGACGATGTCGATGTTTTCTCCAGCGGACCGGTTGAGCTTGATCACACTGCCCTCCTCGAGCGCTAGAATCTCGAAGATTGTCATGGTCTTGCGGTCGAGGATTGCCTCGACCGTCAGCGGCATGTCCATAAAATGGGCAAAGTGTTGCATGAAGACTCGTATCCCGGCGATTACCGCTTGAGGTTGATCGTTTCCTGGCTGATCTCATCCACCGTTGTAATCACACGCGTGTTGGCCTGATAGCCACGCTGCAGGATGATGAGATTCGTGAATTCTTTGGCGATGTCGACGTTGGATGCCTCGATCGCGCCGCCAAGAATCTGACCTCGACCGCCGGTTCCGGAAGTTCCAATCGCCGGCAAGGCGCTTCGTTCGCTCAATTGGAACGCGCTGTCGCCGACGGCAACCAACGATTCAGGATTGCGAATCGAGGCCATTGCCAACTGACCAACGACACTTTGTACGCCATTGGAGTACTGCGCAAGGACTTTGCCCGATTCCCCGATCGCCACACGCACCAATTGCGCCGACGGCTGCCCATCCTGCGAATTGGCGCTGATTGCGGACGGTTGCGAATATTGCGTGACCCGCGGGGTTTGGCCATTGTAGATGTCCCAGCGCAAGTTGATGTCCGAGGAGCCGTTCTTCAATCCCGCAATCGCAAAATTCACCGGCGTGTTCACGTCTGGAGTCGTAAGCTGCCCATTGCTGTTGAACTGCATCGTACCGGTCAATGGGGCGACTGGGGCATTCACGTCGCCGTCGGGAATCGTCAAGCTGTAGTCCCAGGCGTTGGCCGTCGCCGACTTAGTGAACGCGACCGTTACGATGTGGCTCGATCCCAACGAGTCGAAGACCTCGATCGAAGTTTTGAAGCTGTCCGCCGGCGGTCCCGCCGTTGCCGCGGCATTGAGGTTCACGTCACACTGGAACGCAGTCGACGCCTGCGGGGC
>JANXUM010000098.1 GCA_025356215.1 Bryobacter sp.
ATTGCCCCGCCTCCGAGAGCCTCGCCAGCAAACTCGGATTGCACACCAAGGCCGACACGAACTTCTATGATTTGGTGATCGTCGGCGCCGGCCCCGCCGGTCTCGCCGCCGCCGTCTACGGCGCCAGCGAGGGCTTGCGGACCTTGATGATCGATCGGGACGCCCCCGGCGGCCAAGCCGCGCTCAGCTCGCGCATCGAAAACTATCTCGGCTTCCCAGCCGGCCTCAGCGGAGGAGACCTCGCCCGCCGCGCCGTGGCGCAAGCCCGCAAATTCGGCGTTGAGATCCTGGCACCGCAAGAGTGCGTAAAACTTCGCAGCGACGGCGAATACCGCTTCCTCACCCTCTCTGACGGCTCCGAGGTCGCCGGCTCCGCCGTGCTGCTGGCCACCGGCCTATCCTGGCGCCGCCTCGACATCCCTAACATGGACAGGCTCACCGGCGCGGGCGTTTATTATGGGGCCGCCACCACAGAAGCCCCCAGTTGCAAGGATGAAGAAGTCTTTGTCGTCGGCGGTGCCAATAGCGCGGGTCAAGCCGCCATGCACTTTTCCCATTTTGCCCGCAGAGTTACGATGCTCGTGCGCGGCGACGGACTCTCCGCCACCATGAGCCAGTACCTCATCGATCAGATTGCCGCGACGCCCAATATCGAAGTCCGGTCGCACAGCGAAGTCACCGGTGTCGATGGCGAAGTGCAACTCGAGTCGATCGTAATCCGCAACCGTCAAACCGAGACCGAGGAACGCGTCGCCACCAACTTGTTATTCATCTTCATAGGCGCCCAGCCCTGCACCGCGTGGCTCAAAGGCACACTGTGTCTCGACGATCACGGTTTCGTCCGCACCGGCCCGATGTTGATGAAAAACAGTCAGCTTCCAGGGCGCTGGCCGCTGGCCCGCGACCCGATGCTGCTGGAAACGTCAATGCCCGGCGTCTTCGCCGCCGGCGACACCCGCAGCGGCAGCGTCAAGCGGGTAGCCAGCAGCGTCGGCGAAGGCAGCGTCGTGGTCCAATTTGTCCACCACTTCCTCAGTGGATCCTAGTGCTTCACCTTGCCAGCCGAGCTGCATCCCGCCCGGTTTCGCGTGCGGCCTAGGGCGTTCCCCTAGGCATCTGCTAGGTGCGTTTTCTGCGAAACGAGTGATAGCTAAACGCGCCCCACCATGGTCCACTATGGGTACACCACTGTAAGGACTGGAAGTTTTATGAACATTGCGCGACACCGCAATTGGACGCAACCCCTCTGTTTCATCCTCTCGGCAATCCTGGCCGCTGGCCAGGGCAGCGCTGCCATCACCATTCCGAAACCCACGGCCTTTGCTGCCTCCCGATTCCTGCAACAAGCCGCATTCGGTCCCGATGCCAAGAGCCTCGCCGACGTGCAAGCCATGGGCTTCAGCGCCTGGATTGACGCGCAGTTCGCTCTCGATTCCACCAAGTGGTCTCCAATCCCCGACCCCTCCAAAGACGCCAAAGGCAACACTCAACTGCGCAACGTCCAGGATTCGTTTTTCCTTAACGCTGTCAACGGCCAGGATCAGTTACGCCAGCGTGTCGCCTTCGCGCTCGGCCAGATCTGGGTCGTCTCCAACGTCAAACTCCAGCCGGAGACAATGGTCCCCTACCTCCGTCTGCTCCAGAAAGATGCCTTCTCAACCTACGACCAGATCATGCTCGATGTCACGCTCAGTCCCGCCATGGGCCACTACCTTGACATGGTGAACAACAACAAGCCCACACCGGGGCACGGCGCCAACGAGAATTACGCTCGCGAGATCCTGCAATTGTTCACGGTTGGTCTGGTCGAACTCGACAACTCAGCCCGGCCCAAGAAAGACAACAAGGGCAACCCCATCCCCGCCTACGACCAGGACATGGTGGAGGGCTTTGCCAACGCCTTCACGGGCTGGACCTACGCGCCGCTGCCGGGTGCAAACTCCCGCTGGACCAACCCCACCAACTGGGACGCGCCGATGGTCCCCTTTGATGCTCATCACGACACCGACAAGGGCAAAAAGCTCCTGGGCGGCTATGAGCTTCCAGCCAATCAGACGGCCGTCATCGACTTGCACTTGGCCCTCAACAACATATTCAACAACGCCAACGTCGGCCCGTTCGTATGCCGGCAGTTGATCCAACGCTTGGTGACCAGCAACCCAAGCGACGCCTACGTCTCGCGAATCGTGAGCGTTTTCAACTCCAAGCCGCGCGGTGACATGAAAGCCGTTGTGAGAGCCATTCTGCTCGATTCAGAAGCCCGCAAAGGCGATGACGGCTCAGAGAACACTGCGTCCAAGCTCCAGGAGCCGGTCCTTTGGACCAGCGCCCTGCTCCGTGGCCTCGGGGCATCCATCGTCTCGCCCAATAGCATGACCGACTACGCCAGCCGCATGGGCCAAACCATCTACCGTCCGCCCACAGTCTTTAACTACTTTCTCCCCGGCTACGATACGAAGCTGGCGAATAACCAGATTTACAATGCGCCGGAGTTCCAGTTACTCAGTGAGTCCACCGCCATCTCCGCTGCTGACTTTGTCAACGTGGTTAGCTTCGGTAGGGTCAACGGAGTCACAATCGATTGGACTCCGTACACCAATATTCTCGGTGCCAAGCCCGGAACCACAGAGCTCAATAAGATGCTGGACGCCCTGGACCGCGCCCTTCCCGGCGCACTCAGTCCGGCCGCTCGCACCGTCATACTCAATGCTTGCCTCAAGGCCACAACTCCTCTCAATATTGCCAAAACCGCCGTCTATTTAATCGGATCCTCCTGGGACTTCCAGGTGGAGCGCTAACGCAAACCCAACAGGAGAATCCACATGAACCCACGCCGCAATTTCCTCAAAGCCTCCCTCTCCCTCGGAGCGATGACCGCCACCGGAGGCCTCAGCCGCCTTGGCCTTATCAATGCGATGACCCAGCCCCAAGGCCCCTACCGCGCCTTGGTCTGCGTCTTCCTCTATGGCGGCAACGACAGTAACAACCTGATCGTCCCGCTGGACCCGACAGTCTACGGAAAATACAAGTCAATCCGCCAGGGCCTCGCCCTCGACAACACCACGCTGCTGCCCTATGACAAGAGCAAGCAGTTTGGGCTGCACCCCAACTTCAAAGAGCTCGACGCGTTCTCCAGTCAACTGGCCTTCGTTGCGAATGTCGGCACCCTGACTCAGCCCACCACTCGCGACCAGTTCCTGAAGAACACGATCGCCATGCCCTCCAATCTCTTCTCGCACTCAGATCAACAAGGCGAATGGCAAACCGGTGTCGTCTCGGGGATGTCCAATACCGGCTGGGCCGGCCGCCTCGCCGACCATATGGGACAAAACAACCCCGGCAGCACCTATCCGATGTTCGTCACCGTTACGGGAAGCACGGTCCAAGGCCTCGGCAACAGCACGCACCCCGGCGCCGTGTCGCCGGGGCAACCTGTCGGCTTGCAGGGATTCGGTAAGGACGCTGCCTCGCTCGCCCGTCTGGACGCGCTCAAAACGCTGGTTCAACAGGACACGATGAAGACGGATTCAGGTGCGGTTCTGCTTCGCCAAGCGGCCAACAACATGCAGAATTCTCTCACGGACGCCGACACGCTCAACAACGCTCTGTCCTCTGCCAAGCCCCTCCTCACCGTGTTTCCAAATACAAACATCGGCAACCAACTCCTCGAGGTTGCCAAGTTGATCGAGGCGCGCGGCGCACTACGGATGAACCGCCAGATCTTCTTCTGTGCTCTCGGTGGCTTCGACACCCACACCAATCAGCTGAACGATCAAGGCAACCTCTTTGCCCAACTGAGCGCGGCCATGGCCGCCTTCTACAAAGCTACAGAAGAAATGAACGTTGCCGACCAGGTGACAACCTTCACCGAGTCCGACTTCGCGCGTACCCTCCAGCCCAATTCCAATGGCGGTACAGACCACGCCTGGGGAAGCCACCACATCGTAATGGGCGCCTCGGTCAAGGGTGGCAAGCTCTACGGTACCTTTCCAACAATCGAGTTGAACGGCCCAAGTGACGCCGGTGGCGAAGGCCGCTGGATTCCCACAACCTCGGTCGATCAGTATGGAGCCACCCTCGCCCAGTGGTTCGGCCTTCCCGCCTCGCAGTTATCGCTGGTCTTCCCCAACATCGCCAACTTCAAGTCCACCGACGTCGGCTTCTTCGGGTAAGCTGATAGCGGTGAGGCTAGACAAATGGCTCTGGGCCGCGAGGTTCTTCAAAACTAGGGTATTGGCCGTAAAGTCATGCGACATGGGTCGCATAGAGTGCAATGGACAGCCCGCCAAACCCTCGCGTGAACTCAAGGTCGGAGATCGCCTGCAAATAAAGATCGAAGCGGGCCTTTTTGATCTTGAAGTGCTCTTGCTCAGCGAAACCCGCGGCCCCTCGGCTCAAGCACAAACACTCTTTCATGAGACGGATGCCAGTCGCGCAGCCCGTCACAAGGCGACAGAAGAGCGCAAGGCGATGCTCCAGGCTGGAGCGCCGGAAGCAAGGCCCAACAAGCGAGATCGGCGCGACATCAACAAATTGCGCGGGCGCGGGTGACACCGCAGGGCTTGCGGTGGGACGCTAGCCAATCCCCCGCCCCGCCCCAACCTACAGAAACATTTCCAGATAAACATTCCCCCGCGCATACAAAGAAGGCACAATCCGCTCGGGCGGAACAGGCTTAAACCCAGCCGACTCATACAGCCTGAGCGCTGGCGTCAGCTTGTCATTTGTCTCCAGATACACCCGGACCGCCCCCGCCTCGCGCGCGCGGTCAATCGCCGCCTCTAAAATTTTTCGCCCGATGCCCGCTCCCTGAAACCGCTCGGTTACCGTCATCTTCCCAAGTTCAAACCCACCCCCGAGCAGCGGCACCATCGTGCAACACCCCACCGCATCTCCCTCAAACACGGCAAGCAGGATTCGCCCCCCGCGCCCCAAAATCGTCGTCTGCGGATCCGCCAGCACTTCTCGATCTTTGTCTTCCAACTGAAAGTGACGAGTGATCCACTCCTCATTCAGCCGCCGAAACACCTCTTCATCCCCCGGCTCAAACTCACGGATGCCGACCTCCACAGGCTAAGCCATCCGTCCAAACTTGAACCTCTTGCCAGCCACCGGGGAAACAGGCGAGGCCGGCGCAACGGTGGCTTGCACCGGCGCGGGCCGCTGTTGCCGCAGCCTCAAGATCAGGTTCATCATCAAGCCCTCCACCTGATCCCGCACTTCCCGGTGCACCCCTAGCACCTCACCGATCGGATCGCGCACCCGCCACGTCTCGCTCGGGATCGCCGCCACCAGATTCGGCAGAGCCGCCCCACTCATGTTGATCAACATCGTCGGCACCGGCACGAGCGCCAGCTCAATGGGTTTCGGAAACTGCTCTTCCAGACTGATCCCGCGCTCGCCCATCACGGCCTTCGTGTTCGGATCGATGATCATGGCGGGCGATAGCCCGGCGCTCACCGCTTCGATACAGTCATGGCCGTAGGTCCGTGCAAAGCCCTCCGCCATCTGCGAGCGGCACGAATTGCCAACACACAGAAACAACACCCGGTGCTTCATGCGCCAATCGACTCCAGAAACAACCGATGAACAGTTAGATCGTCGCTCAACTCAGGGTGAAAAGTCGCCGCCATGTGCATACCCTGTTTTACCAAGACCGCGCTGTCCAGGTAAGTCGCCAGCACTTCCACTTCCGGCCCCGTCCGCCGGATAATCGGCGCCCGGATGAATACAGCCTCCAACTCGCCAATCTTCGAATCAAGGGCCACGATCCTCGAATCCACCTGCCGCCCGTAGGCGTTACGCTCTACCGTGATGTCCATCAGGTCCAATGACTTCTGCGCCGGCGACAGAACTTCGCGGGCGATCAGAATCGCCCCGGCGCAAGTGCCGAAGATCGGCTTCTTCAACCCAAACTCCCGAAGCTGATCGAATAAGTCGAAGTAATCCATCAGCCGTAACATCGTCGTCGATTCCCCACCGGGAATAACTAACGCGTCCACTTTGGCTAAGTCTTCAACGCCGCGCACTTCGCTTTGAGAAGCACCCGCCCGCTCAAGCGCGAGCTGGTGCTTCTCAAAGTCGCCTTGCAATGCCAGTACGCCCACCAAGGGCGACTTACCAGCCACGGCCCGCCATGATCTCTTCTTTCGGAATCTGCCGGATGTCCAAACCCGGCATACCGTCGGGCAGCCCTTCCATCGACTGCATCACCTTCTTCGGGTCCTTCCAGTGCAGGGTCGCCATCACGATGGCCTTGGCAAACGCGATGGGATCCGAACTCTTGTAAATGCCAGAGCCGACAAACACCGTCTGGGCGCCCAGCGCCATCATCAGCGCGGCGTCGGCTGGCGTCGCAATCCCGCCCGCCGAGAAATTCGGCACCGGCAGCGTGCCGTGCTTGGCGCAATACTCGATCAACTCAAACGGCGCTTGATGGTTCTTGGCCGCCACCATCAACTCGTCCTTGTTCAGCACCGTCAACTGCCGCATCTCACGCATGATCGTGCGCATGTGCCGCACCGCTTCAACAACATTGCCAGTGCCCGCCTCGCCCTTGGTGCGGATCATCGCCGCACCCTCGCCAATGCGCCGCAGCGCCTCGCCCAGATTCTTCGCGCCGCACACAAAGGGTACGTTGAACGGGTGCTTGTCGATGTGGTTCTCCTCGTCGGCCGGGGTCAGCACTTCGCTCTCGTCAATGAAGTCCACCTCCAGCGCCTCCAGGATCTGCGCTTCCATGAAGTGCCCAATGCGCGCCTTCGCCATCACCGGAATCGACACGGTCTGCTGGATCTCGCGAATCGTTTCCACCGGCGACATGCGCGCCACGCCGCCCTCTTTGCGGATGTCCGAAGGCACCTTGATCAGCGCCATCACCGACACCGCGCCCGCCTTTTCAGCGATCAGCGCTTGTTCCGCGTTGGTGACGTCCATGATGACGCCGCCCTTCAACATTTCTGCGAGTCCACGTTTCACCGGGAACGTGCCAGTCGCACGCCTTCCG
>JANXUM010000263.1 GCA_025356215.1 Bryobacter sp.
CAACAAACTCGCACGTACCATTTCGATCGGCATCGAGTTACCTGCCAGGATCCGATCGTGAAAAACCCGGTTCGTCATCTTGCCTCCCTGCACAAGATCTCGATGCAAGCCACGAATCTGCAACCCTCCCAGCATATAGGCTGCCTGATAGAGCGGTGTGTAACCACCCTCAAAACTGCGGCGCACTTCTCCGGCAGCGTTTTCGCGCTCGTGGCCGACGCGGTCCACCAGGTAGTCTACGCACTCTTGCGCCTTCATCAGCCCCAAATGGAACTTCAATGAGAACACGATCCGCGCGCATCGGTGCATGCGCCAGAACAACATACCAATCTTGTCCGGCGAGTTGCGCGCAAAGCCCCGGTCCCAAAGCAGCATTTCCCAATACAGGGCCCAGCCTTCGGTCCAGAATGGCGTGCTGAATGCGCCCCGGTAGCTCCGGTGCCGTTGTTGCGAGAAACGCTGCAAGAAATGCCCGGGGATCAACTCGTGATGCACTGTGGCGCGCGCAAAGTGCTCATTATTGCCGCGCATGCTCATCATCTTCTGCTCGTGTGTCATCCCATCGGTGGGGAATGAAACGATGATCTGCTCTCCGCCGAGAAAAAACGGGTTCACGCGTTGCCGCTCCGGTGTCATCATCTCCATCCGCCAACTATCGCGAGCCAGTTGCGGCACGGTTACCAGATCGTTTTTCGTGACGTAGTCGATCGCCTCGGTTGCCAAATCGACAATCATCTTGGGCTGTCCGCCGGGCCCCATGTGCATGCCCTTCACTTTCTCAAGCGCCGCCTTCCAATCCTCTCCGAGCCCCAACTCGCGTGAAGCTTTCAGCATCTCCGCATCGCACCATGCGAACTCGCGCTCGGCGATCGAGATCAGCTCTTCCGGCTTGTAGCCGATCATCTCAAAGCGAAGTTGCTCCTCAATGGCGGCGCGGCCGACTGGGTCACCCACAATCGTGTCCTTATCGTCTTTCTTCAACCCCGCGCCCTTCTCGCGCAAGACGCCCGCGTACTCTGTCAATCCCTTTGCCAGTCGCTCGTACGGGTCTTTCACCCACCACGTGAAAAGTGGATCGTAACCCTCATAAAAGCCATACCAGCGCTTGAGGCGGACGCCCATCTCCTCCACCAGTCGCGATGCGCGCAGCGCGATGCTGGTCCCCGGTTTGCCCTCTCCGCCCTTCTTCAACCAGGCACTCAATTCCTCCACCTGCTTGAGCGCGTTTACCAGCGCCGCCGCGGCGTCCCGGCCTTCAACCGCGTCGACGCGCTGGCGCTTTTCTTCCAGCCTCCAAAGCCCGGGGGCAAAGGCAACCAGACTCACCATCTCTTTCCATCGCCGGTCGTCTTCGCCCAACTCGGATAGCCCCATCCTTGCCTGATTGCGCAACAACAGCCAGTCAATGCGTCCCTCCACACCCAACTTGGCGAATCCGATCTCGTCCAAGGCGGCCAGCCACGCCTCTCCAAAATTCCGCATTCGCTCGATACGCAGCGGCGAGTAGGGCAGGGGATAGAAGAGCTCGAGACTGCGGCGGTCGGCACGATATCGCTCGACAATTTCGCGCATTTCCTGCGCTCCAGGCTCCACCATGGCTGCCGCTCCGTCGACCGTGTAAGCCCCTGAAGGAGGCCGTTGGGCCAGAGCGGCGCCTCCGGCGAGGAGTCCCAAAATGGTTCGTCGCGATTTCCACCCGGATTGCGATAAGCTAAGCGGCATGAAAACTAGATTACTGCTTCTTGCCCTTGCGGCTAGCATGGCCGTCTTTGCCGCCACGCCAGAGGACGAAGTTAAGACCGCTGTCGACCACCTGCGGGTCGCAATTATCAAGAAGGATAAAGCCGCGCTCGATAAGCTTGTCGCCGCCGACGTCACTTACTCCCACTCCAACGCGAAGATGGAGAACAAAGCCGAGATGATCGCCGCGATTATGGGCCCGGACACCGTCTATCATTCGCTCGACATGGAAAACGCTTCCTACCGGATCGTTGGCAAAACCGCCATGGTG
>JANXUM010000139.1 GCA_025356215.1 Bryobacter sp.
CATCAAGGGCATGACCGGCCTCTTTCGCATGACGCTCAAGCCCGCCCAGAAAGACATGCTCGCCATCCTCGACGCGCTCCACTACTATCAGGACGGAGACAAAGTCAAAGTCGACATGGACCTTCCGCTCGATGCCGTGCTCAAGCTTCTCGAAGGGCTGGACATCAGTGGTGCCACTCTCGCGTAGCCTTCTCGCGCTTGCGGCACCGGCGCATTGCATAATTGAACAATGCGTAGATTGCTTCTGTGGCTTGCCGCCACCTCACTGCTGGCCGCGCAAGGTCTCGGCCCCGATACCCTCTGGGATTGGCGCAACGTCGCTTCGCCCCAGGTCAGCCCCGATGGCGCGCGCGTCGTTTACCAACTTGAATGGGCCGACAAAATGGCCGACGCCTTCCATTCCAATCTATGGATCGTCAGCGCCGACGGCAAGGACAATCGCCCGCTCACGCAGGGGAAGCATCGCGACACTGGTGCCGTCTGGTCGCCCGACGGTAAGCGTCTAGCCTATCTGTCCACCCGCGCCGGCCGCCCACAGCTAATCGTTCGCTGGATGGATTCCGGTGAAGAAGCACAAATTACTAACTCAGAAGCCGCCGTCTCCAACCTAAGCTGGTCGCCCGACAGTAAGTGGGTCTCTTACTTTGTTCAAGTTCCGGTCCAGCCTAAGTGGACCGTCAAGTCAACCCCGCCCCCCGCCGGTGCTAAATGGACCGAGGGTCCTAGCGCTGTGACTAAATTGAATTGGCGCTCGGACGGCGTCGGCGGCGCGGGTCTGCGGCCCGAAAGCGTCTCGCACCTCTTCGTGATGTCCGCCGACGGCGGCGCCGCTCGCCAAGTCACTCAAGGCGACTTCGAACACACCGGCCCCGCCGCTTGGACCCCCGACGGCAAGACCGTCGTCCTCAGCGCCGCCCGTCGCTCCGACGCGGACGCCGTCCAATTCCCCGGCGATCTCTTTGCCGTCGACCTCGCCACTGGTGACGCCCGCAAGATCGTCGACCGCAACGGCCCGGAGAGTGATCCCGCCGTCTCCCCCGACGGCAAATGGGTCGCCTTCCTCGGCTTCGAAGACCGCGGCAAGAGCAATCACTCCGCTCGCCTCTGGGCCGTGGGCATCGACGGCAAAGGCCTCAAACTCCTCGGCGCGAGTCTCGACAACAACTACCACTCACCCGTATGGAAGCGCGATTCCACGGGCGTTTACGCCATCGTCGAAGCCAAAGGTCAATCGCATCTTCACTTCGCCGCCCTCTCCGGCACCATCGAGCAGCTCACCAGCGGCTACATGCGCATCGGCACCGCCTACGCCGCCTCAGACCGCGTTTCTCTCTCCGGCAATGGCCGCATGGCGATGACCAGTTCCAGCCCCGCCGATTCCAAAGACGTTTACACCCTCTCGCTCGCCTCCGGCGGAGGCCCCCTTCGCCTCACCAACGTCAACGGCGGTCTACTCTCCGCCAACAAGCCCGGTCGCACCGAAGAGCTCACTTGGAAAAGTTTCGACGGCAAGGAGATGCAAGGCTGGATCATTCTCCCGCCCACCTTCGACCACACCAAAAAGTACCCCCTCATCCTCGACATCCACGGCGGCCCGCACACCATGTACGGCATTGAGTTCCAGCACCAGATGCAGATGTTCGCCGCCCGCGGTTACGTCGTCCTCTACACCAATCCTCGCGGATCCACCGGCTACGGCGAAGAGTTCGGCGACGTCATCCACGCCAAATACCCCGGCGACGATTATCACGACCTCATGACCGGCGTCGATGCAGTGGTCGCCAAAGGTTACATCGATCCCAAGAAGCTCTATGTTACCGGCGGCTCCGGCGGTGGCCTACTTACTGCCCACATAGTTACTCAAACCACTCGTTTTGCCGCCGCTGTCAGTCAATATCCGGTCACCAACTGGTTTACAGAAGCCGGTAGCTCTGACATCCCCCTCGTCATCACCCGCTGGATGAAAGCCATGCCTTGGGACAACCCGCAACAATACATTGCTCGCAGCCCGGTCTTCCAGGCCAATAAAATCAAGACTCCGACGATGGTCCTAACGGGCGAAGAAGACTGGCGCACCCCCATCGCCCAAAGCGAGGAATTCTACTTCGCAATGAAAGTCCAAGGGCTCGACACTGTGCTTGTGCGTTTCCCCAAAGAACCCCACGGAATTCGCGGCGCCTTCCCCTCGCACCGCATCCTCAAAGTCGAACACATCCTCGCCTGGTTCGACCGCCATTAACTTACTTACTACTTCGCGCTAAACGGCATGGGATAACTCCGGAACCCGGCGAGAAACAAAGTGAGATACACCAACTTCGACTGTACCAATCCTCCCATTTCATACGGCACTCGAAAAGAAAGCTGATACAGCCCCGGAAACTGCGGGCTCGCCACTGCCCCGCCAAAGCTGTCCGTTGGGTAAGTGGGAGTGTAGGTGTTTGGATCGAGTAACGGATTCGGATCCAGGTAGACGCGATTGAGGGCGACCACCTTTGACAGTTGGCTGGCGGCGCTACCCGCCGGCACCACGGGTGTCGTTAATCCAAAGCCGGTTGCATACAGCGTAATAACATCGCCCGGGCGCATCGGCTGCTCAGCGGAAACAAAGTTGCCGCCCCCGGGGTCGCGGGTGATATTCTGCGCAAACACTGGATAGGCCGTGTTGCCCAGCAGCGTCGGATCGTAACGCCTTCCTTCAAAGGGCCAGACATTGCTGTCGTCGCTGGTCCCATCCGCCCGCAGCCGCTTTACATACACCTGATGAGTCCCCCAAACCATCGACTCCGGTAATTGAAAATTCACCTGCGCCAGCCCATCGATGCTGCTCGTATAAGAGAACTGCAGCTTTGCCTCCACGCCGTCGACAAACACCTTCGTACCGTTCAGCGTC
>JANXUM010000157.1 GCA_025356215.1 Bryobacter sp.
ATGGAGCGTCTCAGGAGCTGTGGCTGCGCGCCGAAGTTTTTGCGGAGCAGGACAGGCGCGTTGTGAAGGGCGCGCTTGAAATTTTGAATCGGCTGGGGGCTCCGGGCAGAGCCGCTGGAATTCGGGCTTACCAGGAGTCCCAGGTAGTAGCCGAGTTCAACGGTCTGGGCGGTGGGGACGGAATTTTTCATGGCGGATCACTTTCTGCGCGGTGGTTGCGTTCACCGGACAGAGGCGTGAGCCGTTGAAAAATCCTGTCACGTCTCGCGAATGATTCTTCGCGGGCCTACTTATGCGGGAAGGAACTTGAGGAGGGGAGCGTAGAAAGCACGGACAAAGTCTTCAGCGGCTTTCTGGGCTTTATCGTTGCCTTCTTCTGTTCCTAGAGGAATGACGACGCGAACGAGGGCCGTGTCGGTGCGGTTGTCACGGACGGCGTCAAGCATCGTATAAAGCTTGGCCATCATTTCGCTGGCGACGGCTCGATCTCGGCTCTGATACCAGTAAAGAACAAGGCTTTTGCTGTCGCCACGCTGGATGATGTATCGATTGACTTCGATCGGCTCTGGGCGGCCAGGAATGGGCACTGTCACACGGTCGTTGACCAGCCAAGACCAGCCAGCACCCGGTAAGCAGTTTTTGGGAGAGTGCGGGACGGCGCCGGTGCGCTGGCTGCGAAACGCGGCAACGAAGAGGTTTGCACCCGCTCCGCCAGCGCTGCTCCCGTAAAAGCGGGTGAGCGTGTCGTCGGCCCTCAGAACTGCCTGGGTTTCCGCATCGACGACCCCTTCCTGAAACTTGGTCCATAGCCCTACTTGGTCGGGAAATTGAGCCAGCGGCCTGGGCGCGGGAACCTTTTCCGCCTTTGTAAATGTCAAGTACAGGCCGGTTTGTGCGACGAGGACAGCCGTCAGAATGAGAAGCGTTGAGTTAAGAAAGCTCTTCGGGCTGGGCTTGGGATCTTGCATTTTGAACTCCTTGATAGAACCAGATGATGAAGCGATGCACGCTTAGAAGAAGGGTGAGCGCGATCATGAAGATGACCCAGCCTTCGGCTGTATGGAAGAAGCCTTCAGCCCACTCGGGTTTGTACTGATAGAGGACGCCGGTCATCGAAACGCGAAAGGCGTTGGCGGCGATGGCGATCGGAACGGTGGAAAGCAGCAGCACGAGCCGGATAACCCAGTTGGTTTCGAAAAAGAAACCGTAGACAAGCGACAGGAAGGTGAGGGAAAGGAGAGAACGGATGCCACTACAGGCCTCCACGACTGAGAGCTTATGTTCCACCAATTCGAGGATGTTACCGTCGCGGAGCACGGGAATCGAGAGGAGAAGGAGCACTTTCTCCGCCACCTCGCTGGCGAATAATTGAAGAGGGAATGTAATCTGCGTGTAAATGACCGAGGGGATCGGAACCATAAAACACAGGAGAAACAGTGGGAAGGCAAGAATTTTGATCAGGCGCATTCCGCCGACGAACAGCACGATGCCGGTAAGGCAAAAGACAATCGAGGTTCGCATGAGGAACAGTTCCGCCGCGATAGTTCCGAGCACGTACTGAATTGACGCCCAAAGCATGACGGCCAGGCCCCAGTAATTGCGTTCGTGTGGGCCCTTGAGGATCTCGTCTTTGCGGAGCCAAGCGATATAGGCCGCGACAATCGGCACAAAGAAACCATGGCCCATATCGTCATCGTTCATCCACTGCGCCACAAGGCGATCGAGCATGGGATAAAAGCTGGCGATGATAAGGCCGGTTACCCAGGCAAAGGAGAACCACGGGACGGGTGACTGCGAGACAACCGCAGGGGTGGCGAGCTCGGGGTTGATTGATTCAGACTTGGTTTCCACGGGCAGACTCATTGAATGGATCTAGCAGAGCACTTAAATCTGCCATAACTCAAGGTACAACAAACCACAGGGTCCTAGAAAGGCTATACATGCGGCAGTGAGTACACTATTGACATGTGGCGAACTTTGCCGGGATTCATATTCGCCGTAACGCTTGCCGTTGCACAGCCCGGAACGATGCCTGTGAGCAGTTTGCGGCCCGACATGCCTGGGGTGGCGCTGACGGTTTTCCGGGGGCAGGATCCAGAAGAATTTCCACTGCGGATTCTCGGCGTGTTGAAGAATACCGGTCCGGGGCAGGACATGATCCTGGCCCGTCTGTTGACGCCGCGACTGGAGCAGACCGGCGTAATGCAAGGTATGAGCGGAAGCCCGGTGTATGTGGAGGGCAAGCTGATTGGGGCGATCGCCTTTGCTTTTCCGTTCGCCAAGGAACCGATTGCGGGCATACGACCCATCGGCGAAATGCTTTCCAGCGCGCCTGCGACGTTGCGGCGCGCCGCCGCAATTCAGATGAATTCGCCGCGGTTGCTCATCGCCGATGCTGCTGAGAGCGAGCAGGGGCCTGTGGCGGTGCTGACGCCGATCTCATTTTCGGGCCTGACGGATCGGACTGTACGTCACTTTGCGGCCCAGTGGCGAGAGCTTGGCTTTGTTTTGCAACAAGGCTCGTCGGGAAGTCAACCGGCGACGGCGGCGAAGTCGCCGCTGCGGCCCGGCGACATGATCTCGGTGCAGTTGTTGAGCGGGGACATGGCGGCGGGCGCCGATGGAACGGTGACGCATATCGATGGCGAAAAGCTCTATGCATTCGGTCACCGATTTATTGGCGGCGGGGCGGTGGATTTTCCTTTCGCCAAGGCCGAGGTGATTACCACGATGCCGAACCTGAACACGCCGTTTAAGATCAGCCAATCATTGAAGCCGATGGGGTCGATTTTGTTTGACGGCGACGCTGCTGTGACGGGCCAACTTGGGCGGCTCCCGAAGCTTGCGCCGATTTTGATTCGCTACCACGACGCGGCGGGGACGCGCGAATACAAGATCGACATGGTGCGTCACACGATGCTGTCTCCGATTCTGTTACAGATGGCTTTGTTTTCGACGCTGGACCACCACTTTCGGACGGCGGGTGTCGGTACCGTGGAAATCGATGGCCAAATTCGGTACGCGGGGCAGCCGGCGCTGAGGATTGAGGGGCGCTATGCGGGCGACGCGAATCTGCCGATTGCGGCCTCGCTGGGCGCGGCGATCCCATTCGCATTTTTGCAACAGCACGGGGCTGAAGATCTATTGCCGGAGTCGATCGCCTTCGATCTGACAGCGAAGACGGCCCGGGATCTTTGGGTGATAGAGGGCGCGTCATTGTCGCGGCGCGCGGCCAAGCCGGGCGATACGGTGAGCATACGAGCTCATTTGGCGACGCCGGACGGCGTGGAGAAGTTAATCGAAGTACCGTTTACCGTGCCCGCCTGGATGACCGGCGGGGAGACCTTGACGATCACGATCGCCGATTCGTTTACGGCCAATTTGCTGGACTTTCGCGCATTTTACCAGCCCGGCGGGCCTGTGTTTCGCTCGACGGGCGATCTGATTCAGACGATCAACTCAATCCATCCGGGCAATGCGTTCTATGTGCGGGTCATGCGTTCGAGCCCCGCCTATCAATCGGGGTCGAAGGATTTTTCGAGCTTACCGCCGTCGATTGCGGCGGCGATGCAGAAGACCGTCGGGGCGTACTTGCCGACCTACCAATCGCGGCTATTGGACAAGGAAACGCGGCTGGCTGAGGGCGTTGTATCGGGATCGCGGACCATCACACTGGAGATCGAAAAATGACGCGGCTTGTTTGTTTTTTGACGGTGGCGGCGGTCGCGCTTGGGTCGAGCCCGGCGACGTGGGAGCTGTCGCAATATGCGGACTTTGTGAAAGGCAAGCTGAAGGGCGTTTCGGTGACCCGGGACGGCGCGCTGGTGCCCGGTCCGGCGATTGCCGCGTCGTTGGCAATGACAGAGGCGTCGCTTTGGTCAGTGGCCGTCGGTGCGGACGGCGTGGTTTACGCGGGAACGGGACCGAAGGGGAGGATCTATCGCTGGGTGCCGGGAACAAAGGAGCCGCAATTGTTTGCTACGCTGCCGGAGCCTCAGGTGTTTGCACTCGCCGTTTCGCCGGATGCTAGGTTGTTTGCCGCGGGCTCACCCGGCGGGACCATTTATGAAGTGGGCGGGAACGCCGCCAAGGTTTATGCGCGTACCGGTGCCAAGTTCATCTGGGCACTGTTGGCCACCAAAGACGCCGTGTTTGCGGCAGGCGGCGACGACGGAAAGGTTTATCGCGCCACGGCCGCTGGCAGCGAAGTCTATTACGAGACTGGGCAATCGAACGTGACTAGCCTGGCTTTAGCAGCAAATGGAGCGCTGCTGGCTGGATCGGACCCCAACGGCATTCTCTACCGAATCAACGCCAAGGGCAGTGCTCAGGTGCTCTACGACGCGCCGTTCACCGAGATCCGCGCCATCGCGCCGGGCAGGACGGGAGAAGTCTATTTTTTGGCGATGGGCGGCGCGGCGTCCAAGCGCAGCCAGACGGCGGCACAGCCGGCCGGGGCGGCGGGCGGTGCCGGAGTGCCACAGGTGACGACTACGATCACAGTGACCGAGGACGCGCAGGCGGGCATCGATTTGAAGCCAAAGCCGCCGGCGTCGCAACCGGCACAGTCGCAGGCGGCGGCCACGCCGGTGGTTACCAGTTCGCTCGACGTGCCTGGGTTGGACAGGTCGGCGATCTTTCGATTGAACCCGGACCTCACCGTGGATACGCTGTACGTCACCAAGGAGGAGAGCGTCTACGATCTGGCTGAGCAGGCAGGCAAGCTGTATTTCGCCTCGGACAATCATGGGCGGATCTATCGGCTGGATAGCGATCGCATGGCCACGCTAGTCGTGGAGACTGGCGAATCGGAAATTGGGCGCCTACTGCATACGCCCAGGGGGTGGTTGGCGGCCTCAACGACGACGCCGAAATTGCTTCTCATTGCGGAAGCCAAGTCCCCGCCATATGAGTACGAATCACCCGTTCATGAGGCGACCGGCATTGCGCGTTGGGGTGCGCTTCATGCGACGGCGAACCCGTCGCCAAGCTTTGAGACGCGATCGGGAAACACGGCCAAGCCGGACGCCACGTGGTCGAATTGGGCGGCGCTGGCGGGGGTGAATATTCAAAGCCCGGTGGGCCGCTACATTCAGTGGCGGATGCGGGCGGCGGGCGATTTTGTCCTACGCTCGGTGGCGTTGAATTATCTGCCGAGGAATCAGCCGCCGCTGATCAAGAGCTTGACGGCGGTGTTGGCGATGGTGCCCACCAACGGGCCAAAGCCGCAGGCGGCGGCGACGACCAGTTCGACGTATACGCTGACGGTGACCGATTCGGGCGAGGCGAGCAGTTCAACCAGTGCCGGGACGGCGTCGATGCTGGCGACAAGGCCGGCGGGGCGGCAACTGATGTTGAGCTGGGTCGCCGAGGACCCGGACGGCGACACACTGCAATACACATTGCAGTTTCGGGCCGAGGATGAGTCGGCCTGGAAGATGTTGAAACAGGACCTGACGGAAACGAGTTTTGCAATTGACGCCGATACGCTGGCGGATGGGCGCTATATGTTTCGGTTGGTTGCCAATGATACGCTGTCAAACGCCGCGTCTAGCGTCAAGTCTGCGGAGTTCACAAGCGTGCCGGTGCAGTTGGACCAGACAGCACCGTTGCTGGAGGCGGCGTTCACGGGTGGTCGACTGAGCGTTAAGTGTACCGACGCGGCCTCGCCCATTCGCCGGATTGAGTATTCAATCAATGCAGGGCGCTGGGTGTTGATGGAAGCCGACGACGGGATTTACGATTCGCGGGAGGAGAGCGCCAGTGCGGTTTTGGCGTTGCCTGCCGGGGAAGCTCTGGTGACTGTTCGCGCGTTTGACGCGGCGATGAATGTCAGCTTGCGGAAGCTTCTGCTCAAGCCTTAGCCCGCTCAACCGCCCGGTGCAGCTTGAGCATGTTGGTGCTGCCGGGCTGGCCGATCGGCTGGCCGCTGACAAACACGATCTGGTCGTTCGGTTTAATGTAGCCGAGCCGTTGCAGTTCGTGGTCCATCTGGATTAGCATTTCGTCCGTCGACCCCGCGTTCGGCACGACGATCGGCGTGACGCCGTAGATCATCGACAACTGCTGCGCCGCGTCCTCGTTGGGCGTAAACGCATAGATGGGCACCGGAGGACGGAAGCGGCTGATCAGACGCGCCGTGCCGCCGCTGGCCGTGAACACTACAATCGCCGCCACGCCCAGGTAGCGCCCTGCGCGGTAGGCGGAGTCGGCAATGATTTCGGAGTGCGTCGGGTTTGCCATCGCCGGCAACTCTTGAAAGCCGCGATAACGCAGGTTGATCTCGGTCTCGATCGCAATGCGGTCCATGACGCTGACCGCTTCAACGGGATGTTTGCCGGTTGAGGTCTCCGCCGAGAGCATCACCGCGTCGGTGCCGTCATAAATGGCGTTGGCAATGTCGCTCACTTCGGCGCGGGTGGGCGTCGCGTTCTCGATCATGCTTTCCAGCATCTGCGTCGCGGTGATCACAAACTTGCCCATGCTGCGGGCACGCTGGATGATGGTCTTCTGGATGGCGGGAACTTTCTCAAGCGCGACCTCCACGCCCAAGTCTCCGCGGGCCACCATCACGCCGTCGCTCTCGGCGAGGATCGCGTTGAGGTTCTCCACCGCCTCCGGCTTCTCGATCTTGGCGATCACCTGGATCTTCGATTCGTGCTCTTCGAGATAGAGCTTCAAGCGCATGACGTCGCTGGGTTGGCGGACGAAACTGAGGGCGATGAAGTCGACCTTTTCCTCCAGGCCAAACTGCAGGTCCTGCTTGTCCTTGCGCGTGAGAGAGGGCGTACTCACGGCTACGCCGGGTAGATTGATGCCCTTGCGGTTGCTCACCGGGCCGCCAATTTCAACCTCGCAACGGGCCGCGATTCCGTCGGTGGACAGCACGCGCAGCTTGACGGTGCCGTCCGCGATGAGCACGGCGTTGCCGGGCTTGACGTCACGGGCGAACTCCGTATAGACCGTGGAGGCGATGTGCTCGTTCCCCATCACCGGTTCTGTGGTGATCGTGAAGATGGCACCGTTCTTGAGAATGCAGCCGCCGTTCTCAAACTCGCCGAGGCGGATCTTGGGGCCCTGCAGGTCGAGCAGGATGCCAGCGTGGATGCCCACTTCACGAGCGATTGTGCGAACGGTGCGGATGCGCTGCACGTGGTCGTCCTTTTGACCATGGCTTGCGTTGATACGGAAGATGTCCACGCCCGCGTCCAGGAGCTTACGGATCATTTCTGGCGAGTCTGTAGCGGGACCCAGGGTGGCGACGATTTTTGTGCTTGGCATTCAGTTTTTTATGGGGAATCGAACGGCATGAAGCGAACAGGGCCTTACAATACCCATTATGCCCGTCTATCAGGCCATCGTCCTCGCGATTGTCCAAGGATTCACTGAGTTTTTACCTGTTAGTAGCTCTGCGCACTTGTTTTTGGTGCCCTGGATTCTCGGTTGGCCCGATCAGGGCCTGGACTTCGACATCGCTCTTCATATCGGCACGCTGTTTGCCGTCCTCGCCTTCTTTTTCAAAGATTGGCTCCAGATTTTGGCCCAGGCCTTTGGCGTGAACTACGGGAGTGACCCCGATCTGAAACGCGCCCCGAGGCTGCTTTGGTATCTGGTCGCGGCCTCCGTGCCGGCGGGCCTGGTTGGTCTCAAGTTTAAGGACAGCATCGAGACCAGTTTGCGCAACCCGTTCATCATGGGGACGATGCTAATTCTGGTCGGCCTGCTGCTTTGGCTGGCTGAACACTACAGTTGGCGCGAGAAGAACATCGGAGAAGTGACGCTCACCGACACGCTGCTGATTGGCGCATCGCAAACTCTGGCGCTGATCCCGGGCACCTCGCGGAGCGGTATTACGATTTCAACCGGACTTTTCCGAGGATTGACGCACTCAGCCGCCGCGCGCTTCTCATTCTTGCTGTCGACGCCGATCATCGCCGCCAGCGGCTTGAAGTCGCTCTACGACTTAAAGAAGCACGGTGTCGCACCGGAGATGGTGGCGCCTTTTGCGATCGGGATTCTGGTGAGCGCGGTGGTTGGTTTGGCGGTGATCGCGTTCTTTCTGCGAATTATTCGCAGCCACGGGTTGCGACCTTTCATTGCATACCGCATCGTTTTCGGTATGATAGTGATCGCTCTGGCATTTGTCCGCTCACGCGGATGAAGCTTTTAGGTCCTACCGCTCACAAGCGCCTCAACGAGGCGCTCGCGTTCGTGTTTCTGTTTTTCGGATTGGCGATCATGCTCAGCTTGATCTCCTATTCGACCGCCGACCCGAGTTGGAACACCGCCGCCACCCTTGGTGCCAAGCCCGCGAATCTGCTCGGCCGATTCGGTGCCCACTTCAGCGACGTCTGCTTCCAAATCTTCGGCCTGTCGTCTTTTATCCTGCCGGCCTTGATCCTGCTTCTTGCCTGGAAGTGGATGCAGTCCAAGGCGATTGAGGCGGCGTGGGTGAAAGTGGTGGGTGCCTATCTGTTCATGTTAGGTGCCTGTACGAGTTTCTCGCTGGCGCCGGGCGCGCGTGCCGCTTCAGGCACGGTGGCGCCGGGCGGGCTGCTTGGCATTCTGCTGGCGGACCTGCTGGCACACTACTTTAATTTCACGGGCGCGGCGTTGATCACGGCGACGGTGCTGGTGGTGTCGCTCTATTTGATCTCCACATTTTCTGTCGCGATCCTGCTCGACTGGATCAGCGTGCCGGTGGCAATTTTCAAGTTCCTGGGCCGCGCTGTGTCGCGCCTTCGACTGCCCCGTTTCAATTTCAGCGCGCCCAAATCGGGGCGTGCAAAAACTCTTAAGACGGAATCCGGAGACGCGCCCACGCTTGGGGGATTGCGCCGCCGGACCCCGCCCCGTCTTGCGGAGGATGAGGGAGGAGACGTGCCGCCTTGGGAGACCAAGACGGTGGGGGCCTCCGTACCTGCATTCGAAGCCGAAGAAGAGGATGTGGCCACTCATGAAGACTACATCCCGATCAAGACTCTCGAAGACATTCCTCCGGCCGCGGCTACTCCGCCGCCGCTTCCCTCCTCGGGTGGCGGAGTAGCCGTGGCACTTGCCCCGTCGAAGGTGAAGGCCAAAGAAGCCAACGCCAATACGGTGTACAAGCTGCCGCCGACGGCGATCCTTAACGAGCCGCAGGCCCGCAGCGCCTTTGACTCGCAAGAGTTGCGCGACACTGCTTCACGCATCAAGGAGCGCTTTGAGGAGTTCGGTGTGCTCGGCAATGTCGTTCAGATCAACCCGGGACCGGTGGTGACGACGTTCGAATTCAAGCCCGAGGCTGGTATCAAGTATTCGAAGATCACGAATCTTACCGAGGACTTGTGTCTAGGCTTGCAGGCGGAATCGATCCTCATCGAGCGCATCCCCGGCAAGCCGACAATCGGCATTGAAGTGCCCAACCGCAAGAGCGAGGTGATCGCGTTGCGCGAGGTAATCGAAGGAGAAGACTTTCAGAGCAACAGCTCTCGCTTGACGATGTCGCTGGGCAAGGACATCAATGGACGGATCAAGATCTTTACGCTCGACACGATGCCGCATTTGCTGGTGGCGGGGTCAACGGGGTCGGGCAAGTCGGTGATGTTGAATTCGATGATCATGAGCGTGCTGTACAAGTCGACGCCCGAAGAAGTGCGGATGATCATGATCGACCCCAAGCGGGTTGAGCTGGGCATCTACGAGGACATCCCGCACCTGTTGACGCCGGTCATCACCGACCCGCGCAAGGCATCGAATGCGCTGCGTAACGCGGTCTTGGAGATGGAACGGCGCTATAAGTTGCTGGCATCGCGCGGGGTTCGCAACATCGATCAGTTCAACCGCAAGATGCGACAGATGGCGAACGAGCCGCGCAGCTTGTTTGACGAAGGCGATCCGGAGGCGATGCTGGAGGAGGATCTCCGGCCGTTGCCCTACATCCTGATCATCATCGACGAGTTGGCCGACTTGATGATGCTGGAGCGCAATAACGTCGAGACGAGCGTGGCGCGATTGGCGCAGATGGCGCGCGCCGTGGGGATGCACTTGGTGCTGGCGACGCAGCGGCCGAGCGTCGATGTGATCACAGGTGTGATCAAGGCGAACTTCCCCGCGCGTATCAGCTTTCGCGTGGCGACGCGTGTGGACTCACGGACGATTCTGGACACGATGGGCGCCGAGCATTTGCTGGGCAAGGGCGACATGCTGTTCTTGCCGCCGGCGTCATCGCGCTTACATCGCGTGCACGGGGCTTATGTTGGCGAGCAGGAGATTAACGCGGTGGTGGAATTCTGGAAGCGCCAGGCGCGGCCGGAATACGACCAGAGCTTTTTGGTGGCGCCGCCGAACGAGGATGGCGAGGAACCGTCGGATGCCGATGTGGCCGAGGGCGACGCCGACCCGTTGTACAGCGACGCGGTGAAGGTGGTTTGCGAGATGGGCAAGGCGTCGACCTCCATTTTGCAGAGACGGCTGCGGCTGGGTTACGGGCGGGCGGCGCGGATGTTGGATCGGATGCAGAAGGAAGGCATCATTGGGCCGCCCGATGGTTCGAGGCCGCGTGAAGTGCTGAAGCACCCGGACTGGCTGAATCGGGATATGAGCTTGGAAGCGGTTGAGGACGACTAGTGCGGATGGTCTAGCGGCCGCCCGAAATCGCGCCGAGAATTAGAAAGGGCTCCTGGCCATTTGCCACGGCAACCGGCAGTGGCTCGTCAGGGGATTCGTGCGAGATGTCTTCCTGGCAAGCGAAGAAACGCATGTACGGCCTACGCAGCCCGGTAGAGTATTCGCGCATCGTCCCGCCCAACATGGGGTAGCGCTTCTCGAGCGCGTCGAGGACCGCCCGCTGCGTGGCGGGGCCTTCGATTTCGATTTCGATCTCGTACCCAATGTCCGCCATCACTCTCAGGTGCGTCGGCAACTGCACGCGGATCATCGCAACGTTTGCACCTCCACCGAAAGCACCGCCGGCAGATCGCGCACAATCGCTATCCAGTTGTCCCCCGAGTCGGAAGAAGCGTAGACTTGGCCGCCGGTCGTGCCGAAGTAGATGCCGCACGAATCGCAGCCGTCCACGGCCATCGCATCGCGCAGAACGTTGACGTAACAATCGCTCTGCGGCAGGCCGTTCGTTAACGCCTCCCAGGTTTCGCCGCCCGAACGGCTGCGATATACGCGCAGCTTGCCATCGGGAACAAAGTGTTCTGAGTCGCTCTTGATCGGCACGACGTAGATCGTCTCGGGCTCGTGCGCGTGGACATCAAT
>JANXUM010000277.1 GCA_025356215.1 Bryobacter sp.
CTGTTCACCTTCCTCATGAGTTTTAAGGCGCAAAACTACCTCGTCTACCTCTCCCCATTCTGGAATCTCTGGCTCGCCAAGCTCATCTGGGAATATTGGCAAAAGGCATCTTACTGGCGCGTCACGGCAGCCCTGATGGCCGTTCTCTTCGCCGCCGCCCACCTCAACGCCGTCGAGTTCAAAATTCGCGAATCCATGCGCACCAATGGCTTTGATCGAGCCCAACAAGCCATCGCATCGCTGAGAAAGCCCGGCGAATCCCTCTGGGCCCCCACTTACTGGGGCATAAACAACGATTTCACCGGCTACCGCGAAGACATCCGCCTCGGCTTCCACACCGGCGACCGCCGCGACTGGATCGTTAGAGATCACTGGAATTCCTACTACGACATCCTCTTCGCCCTCGAGGAGCCGATGGTAGGCAAGCATGTCGATCGTCTCCTCAAAGAGGAGTACACCCTCGCCGCCACATTTGGCGAATATCGCCTCTACCATCGCAAAAATCCAACCAAATGACTAAAGAGAACACCCTAGACGCCCGATCAATTACCGAACGAAACATTCCTGCGGGTTTATTTCGGGGCCGTCGACGCGAAAGTGGAAACGGCCCCGTTTTTTAACAAGAGAGAGAACGTGGCACCAAAAGCATTCCAGGCAACCGTCATCCTTCCCGTCGTGGACGAGACCGAAAGCCTTCGTGAAACCGTCCGCATCCTCCTCGCCGAAAATCGTTCCGACATCCACGAAATTCTGATCGTCATGGGTAAGATCACCAAGCCCCAGGCCCGCGCCGCCGCCAACGCGCTCGCCGCCGAATACCCCGGCTTCATCTTCACCAAAGACCAGGTCAAGCCCTTCCTCGGCGGAGCCATGCAGGATGCCTTTGGCTGGGCCAAAGGGACTCACCTCCTGATGATGGCGAGCGACCTCGAAACCAACCCCCCCGACGTTCGGCATATCTTTGCAACCGCGCAGGACGGCGATTGGGACATCGTCACCACAACCCGCTGGCGCGGCGAAAATGGCGGTGCCGGCGCCTTTGAAGGCTACAACCCCGTTAAGTTCCTCGCCAACTTCATCTTTCAAAAATCCTTCGCGCTTCTCTACGGCACTGAGCTCAGCGATCTCACCTACGGCTTCCGCGTCTTCAAGATCGATTGGGTCAAGAAGATCCGTTGGGAAGAGTTGCGCCATCCGCTCCTGCTCGAAACGATGCTAAAACCCCTGCGCCTGGGCGCGCGCGTCAAAGAGATCCCTACAACCTGGAAAGCCCGCGTCGAAGGCGAATCGCACAACCCCTTCTGGCGAAACTTCCTCTATTTCAGAATCGCCCTCAAAACCCGCTTCCGTCCCGAAAGCGAACTACTCGTCGATGCGGCCACTCTCGCCGCCGCGCAAAAGGAAACCTACGCATGAGCCGTGCCTTTGTCACCGGCGGATGCGGCTTCGTCGGCCGCCATCTCCTCCGCCGCCTGTTTACCCTGGAAGCCGATGTCTGGTGCATCGATAACCTCTCGACAGGCCTCCACCCCGATCAGTGGCTGACAGAAGCCACCGGCCGCGAAGAGCTTCCCGGCGGCCTCATCCGCTACACACTCCCCACCAGTTCGCTCACCTTCATAGCGGGCGACGCCCTTGCCTTTTTCCTCGGCCAACTCGCGATCATCCCGCGCGGCGACGCGCCCCTGCTGCCCGCCTTCGACCGCGTCTTCCACCTCGCCAGCGTTGTCGGCGGCCGCAAGAAGATCGACGGCGATCCGATGGAAGTCGCCATCGACCTCGGCATCGATAGTATCTTCTTCCTCTGGGCCACGCGCAACCGCGCCAGCATCAAGAAAATTCTTTACGCCAGCTCCAGTGCCGCCTATCCGGTTCATCTGCAATCCACCGACGGCCACGTGGCGCTGGAGGAAAACGCGATCGACTTCCCCAACGGCAAGATCGGCATGCCCGACATGACCTACGGCTGGTCCAAGCTCACCGGCGAATACTTGAGCTTCGTGGCGGCCAAGCACTACGGAATGAGCGTCGCCTGCGTGCGTCCCTTCTCCGGCTACGGTGAAGATCAAGATCTCACCTACCCTGTCCCCGCCATCGCCTATCGCGCCGCCCGCGGCGATTCGCCCATCACGGTCTGGGGCACCGGCGAGCAAGGCCGAGACTTTGTCCACATCGAGGATTGCATCACCGCGCTGATCCTCGCCATCGACCGCATATCCGACGGGCGCGGCGTCAACATCGGCACTGGCAAGCTCACCAACTTCAAAGAGCTGGCCTCGCTGTTTGTTTCCATCGCCGGCTACGATGCCGAAGTGAAGCCGCAGATCGGCATGCCAGTGGGCGTCGCCAGCCGTTACTCTAACCCCAGCGAGATGGAAACGCTCCTCGGCTGGAAACCCGAAATTTCGATCGAAGAAGGCATGAGCCGCGTGCTCGCCGGGGCGCGTGCGCGCCTTGCCGCAGGCGTCACCCTGGAGGATTAACCAACCATGAAAACGACCATTGTCACCACTACGATTTACATCCCTGAGCTTCTGCGCGTCTATGCCAAGAACGCCAAGGACTTCGGCCACACAGACCTCGACTTTGTCGTCATCGGAGACCGCAAAACTCCGGCTGAAGTGAAGGAATTCTGCGCCCAACTCAATCGCGACTTCTATCCCACCGAATACATGGACATCGAGGCTCAGCGCCAGTATCTTGAGCCTCGATTCCCCGAGCTTTGGAAGCACCTGCGCTTTGACTCCATCCAGCGCCGCAACGTCGGCATCCTCCGCGCCTGGGAAAACGGCGCCGACACCATCATCACGATCGATGACGACAACTGGATCATGAACCAGGACTTTGTAAGCCTCCACGGCCGGGTCGGGCGCACGGTCGAACTACCCACCATCACTTCCACCAGCGGCTGGTATAACGTCTGCGCGCAACTTGAGGATGCCAGCAACCAGCCCTTTTACCACCGCGGCTACCCGCAAGAGCTGCGCTGGAAAGATCACGAGTCCTTCACGACCACCACCTTTAAGCGCGCCAAGGTCGCCGTCAACGCCGGCTTCTGGCTCGACGATCCCGACATCGACGCCCTCACCCGCATGCACCGCACCATTCAGGTGCGCGGCTGGAAAGAGAGCGCCCCCGGCAGCTTCGCTCTCGAACCCGGCACCTGGAGCCCTTTCAATTCACAGAACACCGGCATCAAGCGCGACGTCATCCCGGCTTATTTTCTGAGTCCCTACATCGGCCGCTACGACGACATCTGGGCCAGCTACCTGGTTGATCGCATCGCTCAGCATTTCGGCGAAGTCGTCGCTTTTGGCGACCCCTGGGTCCGCCAAAAGCGCAATCCGCATGATTATTGGAAGGATCTGGACGCTGAGCGCGTCGGCATGCGCCAGACGGACCGCTTCTGCGAAGCGCTGCGTTCCATCCAGCTCACCGGCACCAGCTACCACGAGTGCTTCGGTCAACTCACCGCGGCCCTCCCAGAGGCCTGGCAAGATGGCCCCAAGTGGAGCCAGCAAGAGATCGATGGGCGCAACGACCTGTTCGCCGGTCTACGCATTTGGCACGAGGTCTTTGAGACGATTCGCGCCACTAACACCTCCAAGCTGCTCGAGCGTGTGGGCGAAGAGAGCCCGGCACCAGTTGCCTCGTTCCAAGACGCGCCCTCAGCAGTACTACGCTAAACCACCTACTCACTCCTAAGGCAAAAGGCGGAGGGTCTTGTGCGCCACGGCGCATAAAGCTCTCCGCCTTTTTCGCCGATCAGCACAAGAGAAGCAAAAGACCCATGACAGCATTACAGCGTACCCTCGGAACTCTTGGATTTTGGCTCCTTTGCGCGGCCTCGCCGGCCGCTTTCGCCCAGAGCGGCTCGTTTATCAGCGTCACCGTCGGCCCAACTTTGCCAGCGGGGAATGCGGCAGGCTACATTTTTTACGTGGACAATGTGCCCTACACTTCGACGCAAATATTTAGATGGCAGGTGGGTGACGTTCATGTGGTTCGAATCCCAGATGTAAATATCCAGAATCTTCTGGACGGCAATAATCAGCCATCGCCTTCGGGGCCCGTTCAAGACGTGGGCCTTGGAACTCGATACTCGATATCTGGTCCACTCGCCTTCGCATACTCGGCTCCAGGAATCGAGGCTCCTCCGACGGGGGCTGTCCAAAAGTTTGGTCCGACGCAAACTAGCCCGGGAGAGACGACGCTGCGGATACAAATGTGGTCCTTCTTAAGGTCGCTCACTTGGCCAGTTTCTCGCTTCCATCGCCTTCGGTTTGTGACCCCTTCGGCTGGATGCGCTCCGTCAATCTACGGCATGATACCGGGTGCGTGCGGTGATATTCCTGGATACACCCACGTCTTCTCTTCAGGTGGCTGTAACTACCTAGCGACTACAGGCGACTATTGGTGCCCGGAAGGTCCGGTTGAGCTCGAAAGTATCCCAGGTGTTGGGTACGCATTTAAAGACTGGAACACTAATCCAGGTTTGATCAACGTCGGCGCGTCTGGGGTACCCAGCTCAATTGTTTTCAATCTAGCCTCTCCCTTCTCGATTCAAGTTAACTTTGGCCCCGGCAAGTTCTACAAGATGAACACAGATCCGGCAGGACTGGACATCGTAGTTGATCGTTCGATCATTCGTACGAAAGTCCCTGATGCGGCCATCCAAACGGTCTGCGACCAATACCAGCAGATTCGCGATTCAAATGGCGTGCTTCAGAACATCGGTCAAGGCGGAGAATCTCCGAAAACTGACTTCTGTTTTGTTTGGCTCTTCGGAAGTACAAGGCTGCTCGGTGCTACCGAACTCCAACTCGACGCGACGGGCAAGCAGTACATCTTCGACTCGTGGTCATTCGGCGGCGGCCAAAACGCATTGTTTCAGGTCTCTGGCGACAACCTGAAATACGACCTCATCACTGCAAAGTTCTTAAGAGCCGCCCCCGTCACCTTCCTCACCGCGCCAGTCGCCCGCCTTCCTCTCATCGTCAGCAACCGCACCTGGCCGCACGACAATTTCTGGTTCGGCCAAGGCAAAGAGATCGCCTTCTCCGCC
>JANXUM010000285.1 GCA_025356215.1 Bryobacter sp.
CCTACCACCGCGCCGGGGACATTCAAGGCAACGTCCGCGGCTTCAGCCTCGGCCTCTACAACGAGTCCCTCGACAGTCATCTGAAAGCTGTCGAGATTCTTGAACCGCTGCATCTCAAGTTTTCCAACGACGCCGCTGTGCGCCGCTCGCTTGCCGCTCTCTATGCCCACATTGCCGACCTCCACTTGCGCCGGGGCGACGCCACGCGCGGCCACCAATTCCTCGAAAAAGCCAGCGCCTTTGTCGATTCCACCGATCCGTCCATCTTTGTCGACGTCCAGATCTCCCGGCTCCGCTCCCACCTGATCGAAGGCCACATCGAACAATCCGTCAACCTCGCGGAATCGACAATTCCCGTCGCCGCAAAACTCGACGATCCCTCGCGCCTAATCAATCTCTATGCATTTGCTGCCGAGTCGTCAACGCTGCTGGGCCGTGTCTCCCGAGGCATCGCCTTCGCCAAGGGTGGACTGGCCGCGGGCTCGCGCTCCGTGCGCCGCGAGGACTCGATGCGCGTTGCCAACTTGCAGTTGCAACTGGGCGAACTCCTGTCTTGGCCGCTCCAACCCAATGCAGGCATGCCGTGCGAGGCAATCCCGATCCTCGACTCTGCGGCAAAATCCGCGCTCGCGGTGCTCGTTGAAGACAAGTCGCAATTAAATCTACGCGTACAAACCATGACCATGTTCAGCCGTCTGGCGGTCGCGCAGGCCTTGTGCCACAAATCGGAAAGCCTCGCCAACGCCCAGCAGGCTGTCGATATTTATCGCGCCGGCGGGCTGCAGCCGATTCCCAGTCAACTCGTACCGTTGGCCTTCTGCCAGTTTCACCTCGGCCATTCCGCCGCCGCGCTTCAGATCCTCCAACCATTCACCGCTTCCGATCCAAGTTCCGCCGATCTATACGCCACCGTTCTGCTCTCTCGCGGACAAACTGCCGCCGCCCGCCAAATGCTGGCATCCGCCCGTCCCATGCGGCGAAAGATCCTCGACAAGCACTCCTTCGATTTCTACATCACCGCCTACGAACTGGCAACCAACATCGCTCTCGCCTTGCAAGCCCACGACACCACACCGGGCCTCCGCGAAGAAGGGGCAAAGCTGCTCGCACAATTCCCCGTCGACGAAGGCGCGCCGGCTCTCGAACGCCTTCGCCATACCTTCAGCCCCCGCTAACGAATGCGCCATGCCGACTCGGGCGTCGGCCCCGAATGGAAAAACTTCTCCGGCGTCATCGTTCCGTCCCGCTTAAAAAAGATCCCGTCCTTCATCACATACCGCACGTCCCGCAACGAATCGATCTTCTCCAGCGGATTCTCCCGCACCGCAATCAGGTCCGCTGGCATCCCTACCGCAATCGGCCCCCGCTTGTCATAGATGTCCGACACCAGATAGCCGTTCACCGTCATGATCTTCAAGATCTCCTTGTCCGGGATCCCCGCGTCCTTCCAGCTCTTTAGGAAATCGATCACCACCTGCCCGCGCGTCATTCCCGGAATGTAGTAATCGGCATCCGTCGAAAACGCCATATTCACCTTGTTCGCGTAAGCGTTCTTCATCCCCTCTTCCTGCTTCTGGTAGCGCGCCTTGGCGGCGGGCGTCATACCCGTGTGATACTCCGTCAGCGGCGTCTCCGTGCCTACCCGCCACATTCCTTTTTGAGCCATCAGCTTGTGTGTGCGGTCGTCCAACGCGCCCGAATGCTCAATCGACCAGATACCCGCCTCGATCGCCCGCAACGCGCCCGCGTTCGTCTGCACATGCCCCGCCACCTTCAATCCCGATTTGCCAGCCTCGCTGATGAATAGCTTCATTTCCTCCACCGTGTATCCATAGGTCTTGCAATCGACGCAAATCTTGATTACCTTCGCCCCGTAAATGATATTCTTCCGGACCGCCTTCACAATCTCATCGGGCGTGTCGGCGTTCAGGTACTCCGGATAAATTAGGCCCTCTCTTTCCGGCACCGGAGAGAACTGTCCGCCGAATCCTCCGATGATGATTCCCGAGTTGATCATCGTCGGTCCCGGAACCCAACCCTGTTCAATGGCAATCCGCAATGCGCTGTCGGCATAGTTGCCGTTATTGCCCAAATCGCGCACCACCGTAAATCCGGCTGACATCATCGTGATGCCGTTCGACACGGCCTGAATCGCCCGGATCGCCGTCGAATCCAGCACAGTCGTCAAATAGTAACTGTTATTCTCGGGCACCATCTTGTAAGTCAAAGCAAGATGGTTATGCGCGTCCACTAACCCCTGAGTCACCCAATGTTGCGATAGGTCAACCACTTCGGCCCCCGCCGGAATCGCGAGATTCGGTCCAATCGCGCTGTACTTACCGTTCTCAATCAGCACAATCTGGTTGTTGGCCACCGTCCCTTTGTCGGGGTCTACCAGATGTCCCACACGCAGCGCCGTAACCTGTCCGATCATGAGCCAACAGCCGCCAATCAAAAGCGCAAAGCGCCCAAAAGTGTGTATCTTCATGTTTCTCCTATTTCGTTTCCGGCAGAGCGAATGCTACGATACTGCTGCCTGACGGCGCGTCGTTCTTGCCGCCCCCGCACACAATCACCACATACTCGCGCCCGCCAATCTCGTAGATCGCCGGCGTCGCATTCCCCGCCGCCGGTAGAGTCGTTTCCCACAACAACTTACCCGTCAACTTATCGAAAGCTCGAAACTTCTTGTCAAAGTTCGTCGCCCCAATAAACAGCAAGCCACTCGCGGTTACCACGGGTCCACCGTAGTTGTCGCTGCCGGTGTCTTTGATCCCCTTGGCCACCAACTCCGGATATTCTCCCAGCGGAATCTGCCAGCGGATCTCGCCCTTGTTCAAGTCGATCGCATTCAGCGTCCCCCAGGGCGGCGTCAAAGGCGGATAGCCCTCCGGGTCCCGGAACAAAATGTACCCCTCATTTCGATACTTCTGCCAATACGCGTCTTTCTTCGCCACCGTACCCGAGTCTTTACCCGTCAGTAAGAAGTCGACGATCTCCCCTACGCCGCGCCCAAGATGACTAAAGCCCGGCATCCGCCCGGTGCCTTCGTTGATGTACTTCACCAACTCCTCCTTGCCGCGCCGCTTGCCAATATCGACGAGAGAAGGGAAGGTCGGCGGCGCGCCCTTTAGATCGTCGCGATGACAGCCCGAACAGTTGTTACGGTACAGCGACGTCGTATCTTGAGTCACCAGACGAATAATCCACGGCTGCTCGTTCGAATTCACATACAGCAAACCCGTCTCCGGGTCATTGGCCGCTCCGCCCCACTCGCCCCCGCCATCCGTACCCGGAAACAACATCGTGCCCCTCAAGCTCGGTGGCGTGTACATCGACCCGGCATCGATTTTCCGCACTGCCGCCAGCACCGCCGCGTGCGCCTCCGGCGTGCGATTCGTAATCATGTCTTCGGTGAAGTTCTGCCGTGTGAAGGGTGGCGGCTTCACCGGATAAGGCTGCGTCTCGGCCAACTTCTCGCCATCCACCGTCGACGCGGGCACCTTGCGATACTCAATCGGAAACAGCGGCTTACCCGTTCGCCGGTCCAACACAAACACAAACCCGGTCTTGGTAATTTGCGCGATCGCCTCCACCTTCTTGCCGTCCCGGGTCACGGTCACCAGGCTCGGCGCCGCCGGAAAATCCAAATCCCAAACGTCGTGTTTAACTCCCTGAAAATGCCAGATCCGCTTCCCCGTCTTCGCATCCAAGGCCAAAATCGTATCGGCAAACAAGTTGTCGCCATGCCGGTTGGCGCCGTAGAAATCGAATGACGCCGAACCCGTCGCCGCAAACACCATCCCCAGCTTCGCGTCCACGCTCAACCCCGCCCACGCGTTCGCCCCACCGTTGATCTTCCACGCCTCGGGCGGCCAAGTGTCGTAGCCAAACTCGCCCGGATGCGGAATCGTGTGGAAGGTCCAGCGCATCGCGCCAGTGTTGATGTCATAGGCGCGAATGTCCCCCGGCGCGCCCGGCAGCGTCTCCGGCACCGCGCTGCCCATGATGATCAAGTCACCGTAAATCACCCCCGGGCTCGACGCCCCCACACTCAGTTGCTCAAAGGGCCGGTCCAACCCTTTCCGCAAATCAATGCGTCCATCGTCACCGAACTTCTGAATCGGCTTACCGGTCTTCCGATCCAGCGCCCACAGATACTGCCGGTAATTCGCAAACACCCGGTCCTTCGTCACCGTCACGCCCCGATGGCGAAATCGCCGCTGGATCTTATCTCCGTTGCTCAGATCGAATTTCCAAATCTCCTTGCCGGTCCGCGCGTCCAAGGCCACCGCGTGCATTTTCGGCGTCGTCACGTACATCACGCCATCCAGCACGATCGGGTTACTCTGCATCTCAGAGTCTTTAAACGCCTCATTCGCGTCCCAGGTCCAAGCCACTCGCAACTGCCCTACATTGGCTGGCGTAATCTGTTTGAGCTTCGAGTAACGGATGTTGTCTGGGCCGCCGTTCACCGGCCAAGGCGTGTCGGCCGCCAGCATCCCGGATGCCGCGTAGACCAACAAAAAAGGAGAAAGCATTGCGAAATGCTACCACCCTCGCGGTTGCCGCCGCTCATGCTCGTTCCAAATCGAAACAGCCCAATTCCCATTGCCGCAGTTTCCAGCGGTTCCGCCACAAAAAAGCATTGCTTTTACCGATGTAATGTAAAGAGCATGGAATGGATCAATTACCAACACCTGCTATATTTCTGGACCGTAGCCAAGGAAGGCAGCATCGCTCGCGCCTGCCAAGTTCTCAATTTGGCTCAACCCACCATCAGTGGCCAACTCCGCCAACTGGAGGATAACTTCGGCGAAAAGCTGTTTCGTAAAGCGGGCCGCGGTCTGGTCATGACCGAGGTCGGCCAGACTGTGTTTCGCTATGCCGAAGATATATTCGGCCTTGGTCGCGAACTTCAAGACGTCCTGAAAGGTCGGCCCACGGGGCGTCCCGCCCGCCTCTTGGTTGGTATCTCCGACATGGTGCCCAAACTCATCGCCTACCGCATCCTCCAGCCCGTGCTTGCCATGCCCGAACCCGTCCAACTGATCTGCGCCGAAGATTCCTCCAGTCGCCTCATTGTCGACCTTGCCGAGCACCGCCTCGATCTCGTTCTGTCCGACGCTCCCGCCGCCCACTCCCCCGGCGTCAAGGCCTTCAATCACTTTCTGGGATCCTGCGCTATCGCCTTCTTCGCCGCCGGCGATCTTGCCGTCCGCCTGCGTAAGCGCTTCCCCCAAAGCCTCAACGGCGCCCCGGTTCTCCTTCCCTCTGAAGGATCCAGCCTCCGCCAGTCTCTCGACCATTGGTTCGACAGGAACTCCATTCGTCCCCTCGTCG
>JANXUM010000319.1 GCA_025356215.1 Bryobacter sp.
TTCGGCTACAACGAGTTCGCTCAGATCCTCGGCGCCCTCGGCACGGTGGACGCACCCGTCCCAGAGCCCGCCACCCTCGGCATGTTCAGCACCGCCGCTGTCCTCCTGATCGGCCTCCGCCTGCGCAAATTCCGTACCTAAAGCCACCGCTTCTCCAAAGCGCAACCACTCGGTAATAAACTAATTACCGAATGATCCTCAAGCAATACTATTTAGGCTGCCTCGCCCACGCCTCTTACTTAGTCGGCGACGAAGCCAGCTCGACGGCCATCATCGTCGATCCCCAGCGCGACATCCAGCAATACGTCGACGACGCAAAATCCCTCGGTCTCGAAATCCGCCACGTCTTCCTCACCCACTTCCACGCCGACTTCATCGCCGGGCACCTCGAACTCCGCGATCGCTGCGCTGCCATCATCCACATGGGCTCGCATGCCAAAACCGAATACCCCCTCAGCCCGATGAGCGACGGCGAAACGCTCGATTTTCCCGGCCTCCGCCTCCAAATCCTCGAAACCCCCGGCCACACCATCGAATCGATCTCGATCCTGGTCTTCGACCTCGCAAAGGACAAAGAAAACCCCCAAGCCGTCCTCACCGGCGACACTCTCTTCATCGGCGACGTCGGTCGTCCCGACCTACGCGCCTCCCTCGGCTGGACCGCCGCTGATCTTGGCGCCCGCCTCTACGATTCCCTCCACAACAAGATCCTCCCACTGCCCGATGCCACGCTCATTTATCCCGCCCACGGCGCGGGCTCCCTCTGCGGGAAGCAACTCTCCTCCGATACCGTCTCGACGCTCGGCGATCAGCGCCGCCTTAACTATGCCCTCCAGCCAATGTCAAAAGAAGAATTCATCGCGCTAGTTACTGCCGATCAGCCCGACGCCCCCGATTACTTCACTTACGACGCAATCCTCAACACCAAGGAACGCACAACCCTCGAAACCAACCTTGAACAAAGTCTCCAACCCATCGATCTCGATACGGTCATCCAGATGGGAGACGCGGGAGCTCAGATCCTCGACGTGCGCGACGCCGCCGAATACGCCATCGGCCACCTCGCCGGCAGCATCAACATCGGCCTCGGCGGCCAATACGCCACCTGGGCCGGCACCGTCCTCGACCGCGCCAAACCCATCGTCATCGTCGCCGAACCGGGGCGCGAACGCGAAGCCGCACTCCGCCTCGGCCGCATCGGTTTCGACCACGTCAAAGGTTATCTTCCCGGCGGAATGGCCGCCCTCGCCGCCCGCCCCGACCTGGTCTGGCCAACAGAAAGAGTAAGTGCTCAAATGGCGGCCCAAGAACCGTCCGCCTGGATCCTCGACATCCGCAACCCACGGGAATGGGCCACCAAACACATCCCCGGCAGCCTCAACATCCCGCTAAATCACCTACAAGAGCGCCTCGGCGAAATTCCCCGCGACCGCCAGATCGCGGTCCACTGCGCCGGCGGCTATCGCTCCTCAATCGCCGCCAGCATTCTCCACCAAAACGGAATCACAAACCTCGTCGAAATCGTCGGGGGCTTGGCCGCCTGGGAGGCCGCCAAACTCCCGCTCGCCACAGCAAGTTAAACTCCTAACATGCTCAACTGGCTAGTCGCGGGAATCGGCGACATCACAACAAAACGCGTCATCCCGGCGATCCTGTCCCAGCCACGAAGCAATCTGCATTCCCTCCTGACGCGAACCCCCGCCAAAGCCACCCCCTACCCCAACGCAAAAGTCTATACAGACCTCCAATTCGCCCTCGCCGATCAAGCCATCGACGCCGTCTATGTCGGCCTCCCAGTGGCTCTGCACGCCCCCGTCACGATTGCCGCCCTGGCCGCTGGCAAGCACGTCCTATGCGAAAAGCCGACAGCCATGAATTACGAGCAAGCGATGACGATGGTCGATGCCGCAAAAACTTCCCAACGCACCTTCGGAGTCGCCTACTACCGCCGAATGTACCCAAAGCTCCTCCGAGCGATGGACTTACTCGGCAAAGGCGCCATCGGCCGCCCAGTCCTTGCCGAAGCCAACAGCCACAGTTGGTTCGAAGAGATTTATTCAGGCAGTAGAGACTGGTTCACAGACCCGGCTCTAGCTGGAGGAGGTCCACTCTACGACATCGCCTCACACCGCATTGACGCCTTCAATTACTTATTCGGCACGCCCATACGAGTAACTGGGCAAATCTCCAA
>JANXUM010000324.1 GCA_025356215.1 Bryobacter sp.
TTCTACCAACGGCCTTTTATCTGGGTGTCAAGGAACGTCAACTTGAAGACGCCCTCATGCTGGCCGATCCCATCACGGAACTCACAATCGCCCTTGAATTGAACTATTTTCAGCTGAATCGGGCTGAATATTTTGTACCGCTGGCGTTGAAGATCCCGGGTAGCGAATTGGCGCGAGCCAAGCGGGGCGGCGCGGAGCGTACCCTGATCGACTTTATGGGCGAGATCAAGGAAGGGAATGTAACGGTCGCGAATCTACGCGACAAAATCGAGTTGAAGCTTAGCGGCCAGACGGCGGCTGAACTGGCAACCCGCCCCATCGCTTATGACGCTGGATTCACCTTGTTGCCCGGTACTTACAAGCTGAAGATACTCGCTCGGGACGCCGAGACTGGCCGGATTGGAACTTATCTGCGGACCTTTACAATCCCGAACCTGAACAAAGAAGATAAGCGCGTCCCCACCAGTTCTGTCGTGCTCAGCGGCCAGATGGTGGATATGCGGGACGCGCTCTTCAGCGTCAAGGACAAGCTCAAGACGCAGGATTTGAATCCACTGGTGCGCGAGGGGCAAAAGATGATTCCCAGCGTCACCAGGGTTTTCCATCGCAACAAGGAGCTGCGCGTTTACGTGCAGGCCTACCAGCAGGAGATTGAGACGGCACAGCCGACGGTTGGCTACGTGAGCTTCTTCCGTGACGGCGCCAAGGTGTTTGAAAGTGCGCCAGTGGTTGCGACTCAGGCAACCGGCACACGCTTGAAAGTTTTGCCAATCGAGATGCGCGTTAGCTTGGATCGGTTGACACCGGGCGAATACGATTGCCAGGTGACGATCATCAATCCCGACGGGAAAAAGGCAAGTTTCTGGCAGGCACCGATCATGGTGATTCCCTAGGCGATACACTCGGGTCCATGAGAACCCTGTTGCTGGCGGCTACTGTCGCCATGGCTGCCATCGCTCAAGAGACCTCGGCTGTGTTCGATTGGACCAAGTTGGCCGTCAAGAAGACCGCCAACGGCGAGCGCCGCGACATCGTCAACCGGCCTACCGCCACGATGAAGAATTTCGAAAGCCACGTTACAACGCTTGAGGCGGGTATGGTGGCGCACGCGCCGCACAAGCACATTGACGAGGAAATCATCATCGTCAAAGAGGGTACGATCGAAATCACGATCGAAGGAAAGTCGCAACGCGTTGGGCCCGGGTCGATGTTCCTCATTGCGTCCAATGAGATGCATGGGTCGAAGAACGTCGGCGAGGGCCGCGCCACTTACTTCGTCATTCGCATCGTTACCGAAGCCAGCTCAAAACACTAGCCGCGCGCCAGCCTGGATGCTGCGCGAACGGTTGGACTGGCCGGTGATCAAGCCGAAGCCGGAATTGGTCGGAGCCAGATTCGGAAACTGAAAAGTCGGCCGGTTGGCCACGTTGAAGCACTCGAAGCGCAACTGAAAGTAGCTTTTCTCGCGGATCTCGAACCGCTTCAGCAGCGAGGCGTTCAACTCGTGGATGCCGTCGCCGCGAAGGCTGGAGAAGGTGGTCCCGAAGGTACGAACGTGGTACGCAAACTGGTTGGCGGTGTTTGTATCGAAGGCCGTGGTGTTGAAGGCCAGCTTGTCCACCTCGCGCGGACTGAATTTCAATGCTTGGCCGTTGTAGACATAATCGCCGATCGTTGTGGAACTGGTGCCGATCCAGGCAAAGGCACCGCCTGTCTGCCGTGTATAAATCCCGTTCAGCAGCCAGCCCCCAAAGGCGGTCTGCGCCCATCGGCGATGCAAATTCAACAGACGGCCATTGCCCACCGGTAGTTCGTAGCTGACAGCGGCAACCCCGCGTAAAGTTCGGTCAAAGGGAGAGACTCGCTTTTCAGGCTGCGGATCCGTATCGTTCAGCCAAGTGGTCTGCTCCATCAAGCGCGACCAGATGAAGTTTCCAGTGACCGTCAGGCCACGCGACACTCTGCGCTGGACCCGAACGTTCAGGCTATGAAAGTAACTGCTGCCGACGTTGCTGTTTTGCAGCAAGACGCCGCCGCTGCCGGTGAAGCCCCCGTTTGTGTAACCGAGCGGAAACTGAGGATAGCGGGCTAATAACTGGGCACCGGTTGTGGTGGCACCGGCCGGCGTGCCGGATGCGATTAAGCCTTGAAAAGGATTCGGAACGCTGGCGTTAAGCGACGTGATGAGCGCCTGGTCACGGGCGGGGAGTGTACTCAGGTATTGACGCGGAATGCCGTTCAACTGAGTAAGGTTGACCGGCAAGTGTACCGCGTGGTTCCCGATATAGACCATCTCCAGCACGGTATTGGAGGCGATCGCGCGTTGGAAACCAAAGTTCCAACGCAGGGAGTAGGGACTCTTCATTTCAGGATTGAGGAACGAAATGTTTTGTCCGACGAAGGTGGACAAGCCCTGGGAGGCACCGGTGGCGCGCTG
>JANXUM010000347.1 GCA_025356215.1 Bryobacter sp.
CTTTTGGTACCCTAATGAATTGGCGGTTAGCGAGGCGATCGTACTTCGAAGCTACCCTCTGAAGGAGGCGGACTTGATCGTCAGCTTCTTCACGCGGGACCAAGGCAAGCTGCGGGGCGTGGCCAACCGGGCACGCAAGCCGAAAAGTATCTTCGGCAGTTCGCTACAGCGCTTAAGCCAAGCTCGTATCCACTACACGGCGCGCGAGAATCGGGACCTGGTCCGCATCGACAATTGTGACTTGGAACATTCTCAGTTCGATCTCAGCCGGGCCTATTCGGCAGGCGTTGCTCTGGACGTAATGGCGGAGATTAGCGATCATCTGCTGCCGCTGGCCGAAGTCAACGAACGCTACTTCCGGCTGCTGACGCGAGTGCTGGAATTTTTAAGGGCACAGGGCGAGGCTGGGGTTTGGCAGGCCGTTACCTACTTTGAGGTTTGGGCGGTCAGACTGAGCGGCATCTTGCCGGAGTTGCGCTTGCGGGATGAGAGTGCCGCGATTCTGATGGAGATACTGACGACGCCAATTGGCGAGATGGCTGAGCGCGAGTGGACGAGAGAGACCGCCGCGGACTTGCGGCGCGCGCTGACACGGCTGGTGGAAGGACATGTGGAGCGGCGCCTTTTGGCTGCCCCAATGCTGGAGGATTTGGCATGACGACATATCAGGAAATGATCTTCCGCTTGAAGCGGTATTGGGCGGAGCGCGGCTGCATCATCACCGAGCCCTACGACGTCGAGGTGGGTGCGGGCACGATGTGCCCCGAGACCTTTTTGCGCGTGCTGGGCCCGGATGCTTATCGGGTGGCCTACGTGCAACCCAGCCGCCGTCCAGCGGATGGGCGTTACGGCGAGAACCCCAACCGTCTCTACAAGCACTCGCAATTGCAAGTGATCTTGAAGCCGACGCCGGACGACGTGATCGAGCAATATCTGGGGTCGCTCGAAGCCATCGGCATTGACCTGAAGAAGCACGACATCAAGTTTGAAGAAGACAATTGGGAGTCGCCGACGCTGGGCGCCTGGGGCATTGGCTGGCAAGTGATGCTGGACGGGATGGAGATCACCCAGTTCACCTACTTTCAACAGTGCGGCGGCATTGATCTTGACCTTGTGCCGGCCGAGATCACGTATGGCCTTGAGCGGCTTTGCGCGTTCCTGCAGGACAAAGAGAGCGTCTATCAGATCGACTGGACGCCCGAGTTCAACTACGGCCAGGTGCGGCTGAAGGAAGAGCAGCAGTTTAGCGTCTACAACTTTGAGATGGCCGACGTGGCGATGCTGTGGAAGCTGTTTGACGCGCACGAGGGCGAGTGCCAGCGGCTGATCGATTTGTACAAGACGGCGGAGGAAGGCAAGAAGCGCTTCCCGGTGCTGCCCACCTACGATCAAGTGTTGAAGTGCTCGAACATCTTCAATTTGCTGGACGCGCGCGGGGCCATCAGCGTCACCGAGCGGGTGGGCGTGATCGCCAGGGTCCGGCGTTTGGCGGTGGGCGTGGCGGGCATGTGGGTGGACCAGCAGTACACGGCGGAGGTGGCAGCATAATGGCGGCAAAAGACTTTTTACTCGAAGTTGGGGTTGAAGAGATTCCCGACTGGATGATCGAAGACGCCCTGGCGCATTTGCAGGCCAAGATCCAGGACTTGATCGGGCCTTTGAATGGCAGCATGACGATGGCGGAGGCGACGCCGCGGCGGCTTGTAATCGCTTGCAGCGGCCTTGAAGAGCGCGAGGCGGATCGTGAAGAGATTCAGACCGGGCCTCCGAAGCAGGCACCGGCACCGGCGGTGGCGGGCTTTGCCAAGAAGTGCGGCGTTAGTGTTGATGAGCTTGAGGTGATCGAGTCTGCCAAGGGCACCTACTTTTCGTACCGGAAAAAAGTTGTGGGCAAGAGCGCGGTGGAGATCTTGTCCGAGAGCTTGCCTGGGTTGATCCTGGGCATCCCTTGGCCGAAGACGATGCTGTGGCCGGCCAAGGGCGGGGCGAAGTTCATCCGGCCCATTCGCTGGCTGCTGTGCCTGCTGGGTGAGGACGTGGTGCCGTTTGCGATTAATGGGATCGCCACGGGCAATCTGACGGGTGGCCATCGGCAGCTTGGGCAGCACCGTGTGGCGGTGACGATTGAGAGTTATGAGCAGGCGCTGCGCGACAACTATGTGATCCTGCGGGCCAGCGAGCGGCGACAGAAGATCGTCGATGAGTTGCCGGCTGGTGTGAAGACCGACGCGGCGCTGCTGGAGACGCTGACCTACATCACGGAATACCCGACGCCGATTGTGGGCGAGTTTGCCGAGAGCTACTTGAGCTTGCCTGAAGAAGTGCTGGTGACGGTGATGCGCTTCCATCAGAAGTACTTCAGCGTGGCGGACGAGGATGGCAAGTTGGCGGCGAAGTTTGTGGCGGTGATGAACACGGCCAACGACGCCGACGGCCTGGTGAAGCACGGCAACGAGCGGGTGCTGCGGGCGCGCTTCAACGACGCTCGATTCTTCTATGACGTCGACCAGCATAAGCCGCTGGCGCAGCGGATCGAAGACCTCAAGGCAGTTACCTTTCAGAAGGACATCGGGAGCTACCACCTTAAGACACAACAAGTGATGGCCTTGGTGGCGGAACTTGGCGGCGACGCGGCAACCGTCCGCGCGGCAGAACTGGCCAAGACCGACTTGACCTGCGAGATGGTGAAGGAGTTTACCGAGTTGCAGGGCATCGTCGGCGGCCTCTACGCGAAGGCCCAGGACGAAACGGATGAAGTGGCCACCGCGATCTACGATCACTACAAGCCGGTGAGCATGGAGGACTCGATTCCGCGCACCCGAGCCGGGCAGTTGCTGAGCTTGGCGGACAAGGTAAATACGCTGCGCGCGTGCTTTGGGATCGGCATGATCCCGACCGGATCGAAGGACCCCTTTGCGCTGAGGCGGGCGGCACAAGGCATTATTAAGATCC
>JANXUM010000362.1 GCA_025356215.1 Bryobacter sp.
CTTTGCATCCTGCCAGCCTGTCAAAACATGCCGGTCAGGGTCTTCAAAGGTGGGCCAAATCAAACCATCGAAGTGGGCCAAATCAGAGTAGCGAAATCAAGCTACTTCCAGTGAGCTGCACCCACACCTACACCACCAGTAAGGTGTTACTCTTCCGGCGATCTATTGCGAGATCCTATCTCGCAATAGATCGTTATCGTGGACGGGTCGGGAAGTGATGCAACGGGGATATGGCTCGAAAGATATCTGCACTGGATGCTCCTGATCTGGTACGACAGAAGGGGTCCATGGCAGGCAAATCCCCCAGCACCGAGACCTACGGAGCGCTTCTGTGCGTTCTATGCTTTTTTTTAAATCAACAAGTTACAGCAGTTTAATATCCATCCGAAATCGTGGTTCGAATCCATGTCGGGGAGCCAAACGCAATGACGACGCATTAGTCCGCGAATAACTCCTGCAGTGCCCTCAACGTAGCGGCGAGCGTCTCTTGCGGGGCCGCCCCTAGTCTCTTCGCCAGCCGAGACTTATCCACAGCGCGAACCTGATCCAGCAGGATCAGGCCCTGTCGGCCGCCATGGGTGACTTCGATTCGAAACGGTGCCTCGCGACCCGAAGTGGTCATGGGCGCGACCAGCACCGTACGCAAATGATCGTGTATCTCAGCGGGTGACACTACGACACACGGTCGGGTCTTCCTGATTTCGCTCCCCACCGTAGGATCGAGATTGACGAGCCAAATCTCTCCGCGCTTTACCAAACCAAATCCGCATCATCCGCGTTCCCAAATTCGCCCATCACGAGTTCGTCGTCGCCAGCCTCGGCGATTTTCATTGCCGCCTCGGCCCACCCTGTCCGGGGCGGGTGTGCTGGACGCCGTAACACCAGTGCATCATTCTCGATCGTCATTTCCGCCCCTACGGTGCCGTCCAGGCCCAACTGCGCAAGCACCGACTTTGGGATTACAACCCCTTGAGAATTGCCGATCTGACGAATATTCAAGTGCATAGATCGCATAGTAATAACAATGTTAATCCCGCATGGGCGTCCTGTCAAGATTTCATCCCAGTAACAATCACGCTGCGCGAAATGCTGGGATGAGATGGAATGCCTCCCGCACGGCAGGCAGCGGGCAGACCTCAAAAGTTTGAGATGTGTCCACAAAATCTGGTAGCTCGCAATCCATCAGGTCGCGTGAAAACGGTCCTGCTCGATCAGGGCTTGGCACCCCTGGCGGCAAAGCTTCTTCGAGATCAAGGCTGGAATGCGCTGCCCCTCCGTGCACGTATCAGAAATCGGACTGCACGCGGCAAATGACTTGGACACCCTGGAATAAGCGCGGCGAAATCAGATGGTCTGCGTCAAGCTCGACCACGATTTTCACGCTCACTTAGCGCGTGCGTCGGCAATAAGCCTATCCGTAAGTTTTCTCAGTGCGCAGAAACTACAGGCTCTCGCTCAAGCGAATCGAATCACCCTCATCTGGGAAGCGTGCTCCTCAGCGATTGAGGCAGGGGCTGCTAAATCTTCATCCTCGGACGGTTCCACCGTTCGGATTCGCAAGCTTCCCGTCGGCTCAGGGACCAAGGAGCAAGAATGACGGGGTGATCGATCACGACGTTGGCGTGTCATCGACGAGAACGTACACGATTAAGCGGCTGGATCAGAACTACTTAAAAAACCCGTAGGGTCAGCCGGGATTCCCAATCAGCCATCGCAACCCTTCACCAACGACAATGACCGGAGCACCCCCACTCCTGCGCATCTTGCGTCCAGCCACAAATCGTCCTTCACTCCGCCCCAAGCTCGCGCAGTCGCTCACCCTCAAACTCCGCTGTCACCAGCGTAAATCGCCGCGGGTTCTCCAAACTCGCCGTCCGCACAGCTAGCACCATCTCTCCCGTGCACCTCACCCGCTGCTGCGACCTAAACGCTTCCGACAGCATCCCGCGATGCTCATTGCTGAACGTCACCTGGATCTTCCGTCGTCGTCCTTCAATCTCGGCTACCAGAATTGCTTCCGTCCCATTCTCTTGGCTCGTCAGACGGTACACTCTCCCCAAAACCTCGTGGTTCCGCATCAGTACGGTTCCCTTATACGCCTCGGTCGCAGTTTCCAGCGGCCCCCGCAAATACCCGGGAAACGCGACACGCCGCGGCAACTCTGGCGCTGGCCGGGTGGCCGCCCACGACATATGTATCTCTATATCGCCCTGCGACCCACAGATCTCCAATGCGCTCGCCAGCGCCTGCGTCATATTGCCGCTGGCTCCAACTCCGATGGATCGCTGAAATGCCGTCGCATCGTTCCCGATCGCCGCCTCGCGCAACGCACCCAACGCGCCGGCCAAGGTCCTCGTCACCCTTCGCTCAAACGGATCAGGCAAAAAATCTTCCTGTCCTTCAAGCGTTGGAGCCACCGGAGCCTCAAGAGCGACTACAAAACTGCCTCGCTCCGTCTGGGCCAAACGGGCATTCCCCATGAATTCGGCTACCTCGCGCGGCGACCGCGTCGGAAAATACGCCGCTGGCTGTACCGCCGACGACGCTGCGGCGTTCAAAATGTCGCGAGCGCATTTTACAAATTCCAAGCCCTGTTCCAACGGTACAGAACCCTCTTCTAAATCCGGTCGCGCCAATCGGAATCGAATGACATCCTTCCCCGAACTCTCTAAGTCGCCCAACACCGTCAACGCTGATCGATTCTCAAACGCCGCCAAACGTTCCGTCAGATCCTGCATCCGCTCCAGAAAATCCCCAAGACTTCTGTCCTGCGGCACGGGAATCGTCACTTGCTCCTGCCCACGCGCATTTGCAAACCAAGAGCCAACACCGGGCAGCGATCTGACCGTCTTCCAACCATGTGCGCGCAAATAAGCTCCCACCTCAAGCGGAACGAGCGACGAAAAGGACTCTTTGTCCAGGATTGCAACTTTCATAAAGTTCCTGTCGCTTCGATAGTATCGAGGAATTCCATCATCTGATCGGCACTTAGCAAATGCCCGCGAGGAATCATAACCGGAATCTTCTGATTTCTCACATCGATCCCTGTAAACGGAGGCGGGTCTGGGTACCCCCGCAAGTTGAGCCAGTACGCCCGGTGCCGTAAAAGCAGATGCTCTGCGTCGGCATAAATCCAGTCCTCAGGATTTTGGGGAACACGCAGCACCACCAGTAGCTTTGGCACTAAGCAGTTTTTTCGCAACTCCTCGTAATTCTTGTGTTTCAGTGGGAACTCAATTGGATCGCTCGTTGCGTCCAGCATTCCTGAACATTTGAGTTGAAGCGAAACCTGCGGCTCAATTCCACCGCTTCGCCTCAAGACCAGATCGACGCTGTCCTCGTCAACATCCAGCCTGGCGATATTGATTTTTCGCTGCGCCGCCAGCGCGTGCGTGTAGGCAATGCTGAACTGCTCCTTCTGTTGTTCTGGCGTCATATAGGTCTAACTCCCTAATTATATTGCTGAGGCCAGCCACTGCGTCCATTCCTCGGGCATGCGGCGTCATACCCATCCCCAGCCTTCCGTGCACATTCGTGTCAATCCGTGGTCCAAACTTCTTCCTGCCCAACTCTGATTCACAGCTTTTTTAGAAATTGTTTTACCCAAAAACCCCAACAAAAGCGCCCATTCTGCCCGCACCCGCCCCAACCCCCGCTCCTACCCCTGCTACCTTTTCAGTCGCGTACAACTCCGCAATGAAACAAGAAAGTAGGTACTCACAGTCATGGCATCCACCGCCGAAATCGCCGCCAATCGCGCCAACGCGCTCAAATCCACCGGTCCCACCTCCACCGCCGGCAAGCGCCGCGCCGCCTCCAACGCCCTCAAGCACGGCCTCTATTCCGACACCCGCATCAACCTCTTCAACGAGGACCCTAATTTCGTCAAGACCCTCCTAACCGATCTCCAGGCCGAGTACTGCCCCCTCACCCCCACCGAGCACATTCTCGTCCAGCAACTCGCCACCCTCCAAACCCGCTTCCTCCGCGCCCAAACCCACTACCTGGCCCTGATCGATGGCCAAGCCGAGGACATGTATCTCGATCTCAAAGAGCGCTACGAGGTCGACCCCGACATCGACACCCGCTACGCTCTCGCTTTTGAGAAACAAAGCCAATCCAACCGCGCCCTCGAAATTCTCAGTCGAGAAATCGACCGTCTCCCCAATAAGATCCGCAAAACCATCGAAATGCTCGTCTGGTATCGCCAGGTCCCACCAGCCGAACCACAAGAAATTGAGGAACAAACCCAAATCGAGCCCCAAATCGCCCCGCCAGCCCCCCGCCCCCGCTACCCGCCCCCCGATGTCGACATCTCGCTAGAGGACTTCAACCGC
>JANXUM010000424.1 GCA_025356215.1 Bryobacter sp.
GCCAACGGCAGCGACTTCCCGGTCGAGGACCCGAACCCGCTTTGGGGCTTCTATGCGTCGTTTACACGCCAGGACCAAACAGGCTTCCCCGAGGGCGGCTGGATGCCGGAGCAGGCTCTATCGCGGGCCGAGACCCTGGAAAGCTTTACGCTGACCCCGGCCCGGGCGGCATTTGAGGAGAAGCAGAAGGGCTCGATCAGCGTGGGCAAGCTGGCTGACTTTCTGATCCTCGACAAAGACATCATGACAGTGGCACCGAAGGAGATCTTGACGACCAAGATCCGGGCGACCTACGTTGGCGGCAAACTGGTCTACTCTTTGGCGAAGAACTGACGGGCGGCTTCGCGCGTCGCGTCGATGTCGGCGGCGCTATGGGCATAGCCGACAAAGCCTGCCTCGAACTGCGAGGGGGCGAGGTAGACGCCGTGATCAAGCATGTGGTGAAAGAACTTGCCGAACTTGGCTGTGTCGCACTTCTTGGCGGAGGCGTAGTCGAAAACCGGCTCGTCGGTGAAGAAGAAAGTGAACATCGAGCCGACGCGGTTGACGGTGACGCCGGGGAGATTGTCGCTACAGAGGGCGGCGGTGCGCTCTTCGATCGTTGTGTAGACTTCCGGGTGCGCTTTGAGGTAGCTGAGCATGGCAAGGCCGGCTGAGACTGCCAGAGGGTTGCCGGAGAGTGTGCCGGCTTGATAGATGGGGCCCATGGGCGCGACGTGGTTCATGACCTCGGCAGAACCGCCGTAAGCGGCGATGGGCAGGCCACCGCCGATGATCTTGCCGAGGGCGGTCATATCGGGGGTGACTCCGAAACGGGCCTGTGCACCGCCGTAGGCGACGCGGAAGCCGGTCATCACTTCGTCAAAAATCAGCAGCGCGCCGTGGCGAGTACATAGGGTACGGAGGCCTTCAAGAAAGCCAGGGGCCGGGGGAACGCAGCCCATGTTGCCAGCAACGGCTTCCACCATGACGCAGGCGATCTGGCCGTCGTGACTGTCAAAAGCCATCTCGACGGCGGCAAGGTCGTTAAAGGGGACGGAAATCGTGGTGGCGGCGAAAGAGGCCGGCACTCCGGCGCTATCGCTGAGACCGAGCGTGGCAAGGCCGGAACCGGCCTTCACGAGCAGCGAATCGACATGGCCGTGGTAGCATCCTTCGAACTTAATGCACAGGTCGCGGCCTGTGAAGCCGCGAGCGACGCGCAGGGCGCTCATGGCGGCCTCGGTTCCGCTGTTGACGAGTCGGACCATCTCCATCGAAGGGACAGCATCACGGATGGCTTCGGCGAGGACAATCTCACGTTCGGTGGGCGCGCCGAAGCTGGTGCCGATGTCGAGCACCGCCTCGATGGCGTCGATGACGCACTTGGGCTTGTGGCCGAGGATCAGAGGGCCCCAACTGCCAACGAAGTCGATGAAGACATTGCCATCCTCGTCTGTCATGCGGCAGCCGTCGCCGCGTTTGATAAAGAGGGGGCCGCCTCCGACACTGCGGAAAGCGCGGACGGGCGAGTTGACGCCGCCGGGGATAACTTTCCTGGCCCGTTCGAGCAGGCTGGTTGAGCGAGACTTGTTCATGTTGATTACCGTGCGGGGATCCGTGCGGCGGGCCGCTCGGGGATGATGCGCTGGAAGATAAAGTTGACGACGGCTTCGTTGACCGAGCCATTGAGATTGCGGAAGAGACGGGCGCGGAGGCTTAAGTAGTCCTGAGTGCCGGAGAAGATGTCCTGCATGAGCTCATAGAGCTTGGGGCTGCGATGCATGTATTGAACGATGCAGGCGGGGACGCTTTTGAAGAAGAAGCGGCCCAGGTAAAGCTTTTGGGCAAAGCTGGCGCCGAATTCAAGGTCGTGCATGAAGTCGTCTTCAACGCGGGCGCGGTAGGCGGCACCGGCGGTGGCGGGGTCGAAGGATTCAGAGCGGATGACTTGGCTGGCGAGGTCGCCGGAGCGAACCGCATAGTAGATGCCTTCTCCGGTAATGGGATCGACAAAACCGGCGGCGTCGCCGACGGCCATCCAGCGTTTACCGGCGACGCGGTTGCCGCGCCAGTGGGCGCGAGAGAGCGAGGGGAGCATGTGGGCGTAGAGTTGGCCCTGCTTCCAGTTGATGCCTTTTTCATCGAGGTAACGTTCGAGGCGGGCGCGGAGTTGGACGGCGGTTTCGCCGCGGCCGCAGATCCCGGCAGAGAGGTGGCCGTTGCGCGGGAAGACCCAGATGTAGCCCTCGAGGCGATCGAGGAACTGGATGTCGATGTGTTCCTGATTGCAGGGGATGTAATAGCCGAGGGCGACCATAGTGTCTGCTGGGGTCCACTGGGTGCCCAGTTCGCGCAGCGGGTTGCGGGCCCCGGTTGCGACGACTACATAGTCAGCCTTGATGGAGCCGGACCGGGTCTTCAAGGTCCACCCGTTGTCGTGTTCTTCAACTGCTGTGACGCGTTCCTGTTCAATCTGGGCTCCGGCGCGTTCGGCTCGGGTGAGCATCATCTTGTTGAACTCGAGGCGGGAGTAAATTACGATGGGCTGGTTGAGGTCGAGCTTGACGCGACCGGCCTTGTCGGCACCGATGTAAGTTTCGTGGATGACCTTCTTTGGGGTCCCGTTTTCAAAGAGGTAAGGATACTTTTCGTAAGCCTTGTAAGTGATGCCGCCGCCGCAGGGTTTTTCCCAAGCGAGCTTTTCGTCAAGCAGGACGGTATTGACGCCCGAGGCCGCCAGGAGTTCGGCCGCGTGGGCACCGGCGGGACCGCCGCCGAGGACGGCGACGCGCTTCACTTTTGGCCGCCTGGGGCTGCGGGAGGGTGCCCTGCGGGTAGTTGCGACCCACCGTCGCCCATGCCGGGGCCGGCGCCACGTGTGGAGGATTTCACTTCCCAGATGTCGCCCTTGCGTTCGAGCTTGTAGCTCATACTCAACATGCTCTCCGATGCGCCTTTTGCCTTGAAGCCAACCTGAGCTTCGGCGGTGTTGCCCGCGAAGCTTACTGTGGCGACGTCTATGTCCATGCCGGACATGTTGAGACCAGAGACATTCGCCAGGCGCTTCATGACAGCTTCTTTGACGGCTTCTTTGTTATTGATGTCTTTGGCGCAGCCCAGCGTCAAAAGCATCAGGGCGAAGGAACAGAAAAATGCGGTGAATCGGAAAGCTACTTGCACAAAGAAATTATACATAGGCGCTGGCGCGCTACTCGACGGCCACCGTGGGTTTGACAGCGGCGATGAATTTGTTTTCGACACCGCCGACGCGGACGGTGACGTCAAGTTTCTCGCCTCGGAGGTGGTCGCCGGGGACATATACATTGATCTGGTAGAGACCGACAAAGCCGGGAACCAAGCCACTCCACTCAACGATTACCTCAGACTGGCTGTAGGTCTTGTCGCCGAAGAAGACCTTGACGGTGTCGATGTTTTCAGCGGGAGGCGCGGCTGGGGCGGGCGTGCCGGTGGTGACTTTGCCGCCCTGCGTCGGGCCAAGGCCGGTTGCGTAAATCACGAGGCGGCGGTCGCGCGTGGTGGGATTGTCTTTGGTGACGGGGCGGCCTTTGTCGTCATAGATGGCGGCGACGCCGCTGGCCGAGTCGACGAGGATGGCCGGAGCGTATTTGACAACGCGAATGTTCTGGGTGGCGCTGGCGAGTTTCTTGGTGGTGTCGCGTACGACGAGCTGATAGGTGCCCGCGGTTTGGCCGTAGGGGATCTGGACGTTGATCTGGCCGGCCGAGGTGGAGAAGAGCGGAAGCGCGACGTCGCTGATCGTGACGCATACGCCTTGTAAAACGGTGGGAAGCGGGGTTGTGCTTGCGACCGAGGTGGAACCGAGATTGCGGCCAAAGATCGAGACAATACCGCCGGCCGGGATGTCGGCGGTGTAGCTGGCCAGAGAGACGGTGCCGCCCTGACTGAGGGTCGGTCTGTCAGTCGCAACGACGGCATCGAGGCTGATTGCGCTGAGGCCGCTGGTGGTGATGACGTAGGCGATGGTGCCGGTGGAATCGACAACCATCGTTCGGCCATCGATGTTGGTGCGCTGATTGCCGACCACGGCGGCGGTGGGGCCCTCCAGCGCCGGTAGGCGGCGAAGGGTTGCGCCGGTATCGGTATTGACGATTTCAACGCCGGGAAGGCTTGTCACGGTGGCATTGGCGTTGGCGCGGGCAGGCATGGTAAAGCGCGCGTATTGGTTGTTGCCGATGGCCGCGACAGCGGGCACGGTGGTGGTGGCACCGGAGGCGGTGTTGGAACTGATGACGGTGAGGGACTGGTTGAGGACGGAGCCATTGACGACGTAGTAGGCGCCGCGCGGGCCCGCCGTGACGGGGCCGTAGTAGCCGTTAAGGGCGGTGCCGGTGAAGATGGTGCGGGACTGGACAATGTCGTCGGCGAGAGCGTCATAAAGATAAGCGGCGCCGTTGCCATTCATGATCAGGACGTATTCGCCGTTGGGGGTGGGGGCCATGGTGCGCGGGGTGGGGAGATTGTTGGCCCCGAGGATGTTCCAGTTGCTGCGAGGGATGAGTTGGTTGCCGACGCTGGTCCAGAGCGAGCCATTACTCATAATGACAAGCAGACCGCGCTGGGTGGCGGCGATCACGCTGGGATAGAGAAGGGCGACGTTGGTGGCGACGGGCAGGGGCGGGTAGGTAAGGCGTCCGGTAACACGGCCCTGTTCGGGGTCAACCACGGTGATGTATTCGGAGCTGGAATTGGCAACGTAAAGGGTGGAGCCATCCGAGGAGAGGGCGATGGAGCGGGGAAGTTGGCCGACCTTGATCGGGGTGAGCATCTTCTTGGTGCGCTCATCGTAGATCTCGATGCGGTTGAGGCCGGAGTTGGCGATGTAAACGCGGCGGCGAGTGGCGTCGTAGGCCATGTCGACGAGAGCCTCGCCAGCGGAGATGCCTTGTTCGACGGGCATGACGTCGCCCTTTGCCTCGGCGTCACGATTGTTCTGATAGACGCGAACCTGATTGGGGATGTTGACGGCTTCCGGGGATTGGATGAGGAAGTTGGTGGGGGCAGTGCTGCCGAGGCTCTTGTTGGTGCTGTTGTAGCCGAAGGTGACCATGGGGCCGTCGGCGGAGTTCGAATTCTGCACGGTGGGCGAGGCGTTGACAACGGCGGTATTGGTGGTTGCGGTGCCGACCTGGCCGACGGGGGTGCCGATCTGAATGCCGCCGGGGCCGATGGTGACACCGCCGATGGCACCGCCGATGCCCGGAACGACGACAACCTGATTGCCGCCGGGGCCACCGGCGCCGCCGACACCAGCGGTGCCAGTAGTGGCGGTGAGGATCTGGGCATTGGCGGTGAGGCGACCGGTGCCGGAGTTGCGGATGACGATCGAGGCGCGGCGTTGGGCGGCGGTGATGCCGCACTGGTCATTGGCGAGGATAACGGCGGTGCTCTCGGGAACTGCGATGGGGCTGCGGTTGAGCTGGCCGATGGGGATGGTGGCAAAGCCGGATTCAGAAATCGCGAAAATGTTCTGGCCGTCGGGCGAAATGAGCATTTTGCCGGAAAGATTCTCGGGCATCTGCAGGCCCATCTGGATGAGCAAGTTGTCCGGATCGGAAATCTGCATCTGGGAGACGTTGGCGCGCGCCGGAGGATTCTGGGTGGGGGCGATGTTGAAGGCGGAGTAAATGGACTTGCCGTCGGAGGAGAAGACGCTACCGCCCTGATTTTGCTGGGTGTTGAAGTTGATGTTGGCGGCGATGGGGTAAGGGGCGTTGGCTAGATTCTGCTGGCCCAGAATGGAGAGGGTATCGGTTTCGAAAAGGTTGAGGCCCGCCATGAATTTGGTGCCGTCCGGGGAGACGGAGAGGACGCTGGAGATGTTATTGACGGTGCGCGAGCGCAGGACGGTGGCCGAGGAAACCTCATAGACAAAGACGGCGCGGGTGGTGGTGTTGGGGAGGTTGACGCCGATGATGTACCGGCCGTCGTTGGAGGCGGTGAGGAAACTACGATTGGCTTGGAGGAGTTGGCCGGTGGTGGTGGTGCCGGGCGAAGCGGGGGTGGGCGGGGCGATGGTGAGGGCGGTGAGGCTGCGGGCGTCGGCAATGGAGGGGTCCAGCAGGAGAAGGGTGTTTTGGGAGTTATTGACGCCGGTGCCAATTGTTGTGATCAGCACTCGACCATCGGCACCAACGGCGACGTGGGGATCTGGCACGAGACCTA
>JANXUM010000299.1 GCA_025356215.1 Bryobacter sp.
GTGGGCGTGCCCGTTCTCGTCGTGACCGTCGATACGCAAGGCGGTCGCAACACCGAGACCGAAAGGCGCTACAGGCTCACAGACTCCCGCCAGTGCACCGCCTGCCACTCGCTCACTCCAAACGCGGTTCAGCTTCGGCCGAAACCGATGACTAAAGACTTCGACCTCAACGGGGTCACCCTCCACAACCCAACGCAAACCTGGGCCTCCCTTGCAAAATACCGCCAAATGACCAAGATGAAGCTGCTGCTTAAAGGCCTGGAAACCGCCGAGGACGCCCGCCTCGCCGTCGAAAACGGCGTCGACGGAATCATCGTCTCCAACCACGGTGGCCGCGCCGCGGAATCCAACCGTGGCACGATCGACTGCCTCCCAGAAGTAGCCACCGCCGTCTCCGGTCGGGTCCCCATCCTGATCGACGGAGGCTTTCGCCGCGGCAACGACATCTTCAAGGCTCTCGCCCTCGGTGCCAGCGCCGTCTGCATCGGTCGTCCCTACTTATGGGCGCTCGGAGCCTTCGGCGAACCCGGCGTCGCCCGCTGCCTCGAGATCCTACGCGCCGAATTCGCCCTTGCCATGCGCCAAGCCGGAACCACCTCCGTCGCACAGATCAATAGCTCCTACGTCGGACGGTCCTAGCCCAACGGCAGACTCACGAATCCTGACCCCAATTGCCGTCCAAGTGATCACCCAAAGTATCGGGAGCTCCCGCCTACACGTTCACTACCGCGCTCAGTGCCGTCGACGAGGCCGACCCCTTCCACGCCGCCACCACGTCCGCGTCTTTCAATTCCGGCATCGACAACTTCATCGTGTCGACACGCTCAGCCGTTCCCGACCCGGCCACCAGCGCCCTCCTCGGTGCTTCCCTCGTTGCCCTTGCCGTCCTGCGCCGCCGCAACCGCTCATGATAGGCTTCAGCCATGGCGAACATCATCTACGGCGTCCTCAAAGGAACAGTTACCGCGGCCTCGCTTTCATCTTTGCACTCGCAGAATATGACTTACGCAAACGTGCGATCCTTCGCCGTGCCGATCACTTGCGCAAGCGGTCCGTTCGCCGCCGAGGTTGACAGGCGTAAAGCAACGGGCTACAGTGTGGTGAGTGAAGATACGGAACTTCGTCCATAAGGGCCTTAAAAAGCTCTACCTGGAGGACAGCGCGAAAGGGCTGCCCCAGGATGCCGTGGACAAGCTCCGGGCGATGCTGACCTTCCTTCAAGACATGCAGGACCTGGAAGAGTTGAAAGTCTTTCCTTTATGGAAGGCCCACCAGCTCACCGGCGACCGCAAGGGGGTCTGGAGCCTGCACGTCACGCGCAACTGGCGTCTGACCTTCTGGACTGAGGAAGACGAAATCGCGGATGTTGACTATGAAGATTATCACTGAGGAGAGAGTCATGCGGATGCTCAACCCCGTTCATCCGGGCCGCTTTTTGCGGACGGAAATCATCTTAGCCCACAAGCTTACCGTCACTGAGGCGGCAAAGGTGCTGGGCGTTTCGCGCCCAACGCTCTCCAGTCTCCTGAACGCGAAGGCGGACCTTTCCGGCGAAATGGCCCTGCGCTTCGAGAAGGCGTTCGGCGTCGATATGGACAGCTTGATGCGGATGCAGAATTCCTACGACATAGCGGAGACGCGCAAAGGCGCAAAGAAAATCAAAGTCGCGCGCTTCGAGCCGCAGCCTGCGGCATAGATCATGAGGTTGAAAAGCAACTTCCCAGTTGGCGGATCAGCCGTTCGCCGCTGGCGCCGTCGCTCCCGCGCCGGCAAAGTCCACCGCCAAGAAGAAGAAAAAGTCTAAGTAGCTTCTACTGCTCGAAAACGAGGGTCGCCTTCCCGGCGGCCCCGCTGTAGATCACTTCGATGTTGTGGATCGCCGTATCCTTGCCGCGATAAGGGAAAAAAATCAGACCAGCCTGAGGCAACGCCCTATCGCCCTCGGCGATCACAGCCTTCTGCACCTTTTGCTCCATCGCCCTTCTCAGCGGAAACGGCATCTTCGGCGGCAGCGGCTTCGGATCGCCTTGCGCTCCACCCCCGCCCCCCGTGCTCACGCCGCCCTTCGACTTCGGCCCCCCACCACCGCCCTCGGTTTCCGGCGGCTGCCACTGCGGATCGGTTAACGACTTAAACACCAGTCCGAACGGCGCGTTCGGAGACGCCATTTTCTTGCCGTTAATTCGAATCGAAAAATCCTCTGCCGCCAGCTTCAGCTTTGACTCCGCTGGACCATAGAACGCAATCTCCACCGCCACATAATCTTCCGAAGTGAACAGCCCCTGCGGCGTGGGGATCGAGTGCCCTACAAAGTCCCCCGCTATCGTAAAGCTTCCGGCCTCCGCCTTCGCCTGATAATCGGCCGGCGAGGTCCGGGCCGGCACCCCTTGGCCTTCTACCGGCAAAGCGGGCTGGGCGCACGCGGCACCTACGCCCAAAACCATGGCAATCCAAGCGCCGTAAATCGACATTCGCAAATCTAGCATTCCTCGTGCTAACTTAACACGCGCGGGTGCGCTACCGGCGGCTGATCGTCTGCGGCTCATGCGCCATCGACAACGCCATCGTCGCCCAGGCCGTCCCGGCCACCGAGATCCATTGATTGTGCCCGTAAGGGAAGCCGCTCTCAAAGTACGGCTGAAGCCAGATCGATCGGGTCTGCACCTCCCAGGACCCGTCCTCTGCCTGGCTGCGCAACAAGTAGCGCAGACCCTTCTGGTAAACCTCATCTGCGGGCGCAACCACTCCAGAGGCGGCCAACGAATACAATGCCTGCCCGGTGGCGTATGCGTCCGTCCCCATGCCCGGCAATTGAGACCACCCGCCATCGGCACGCTGTGTCCCTACCAATGCCTTGACGCGAGCTTCGATCCCCGCCGCCCCCGCTTTGCCCCACACCAGTCCCAGGATTTGAAACGCCCTGTCCTGCGTCCCCAGCGGCTTCGATTTCTCCAGCCAAGCCACCGCCCTGGCAATCGCCTGCTGAGACTCAGCCTTATCGCTTGCGGGAGTGTATTGCTGCAGCGTGTAAATGGCCAGCGCCGCCGTCTGGTGTTCACCCGTGCTCATGGGCGGACGTCGGCTTTCCGGACTCAGCCAATTCCCCGCCGCCGTCTGCATCGTCTTCGTGTACCTCACGATGGCGTCCGTGTAGGCGTTCCTCGGCACGCCGTTCATCCCAAAATCGAAGGTCTCCCACGCCACGCTTCCAACGCCAAAAGTGACCAGATCCATCATCCGTTCCGGACCGACGCCGCGCATCGATTCCGGAAGCTGCGCAATCACCTTCGGCGCACTCAGCCCCCGCGCCCTCGCCAGGGCGGCTGCCGCCGAGGTCAGGTCCTGCGCATGGCACGAATTGCAACCGCCAATGCGGATAAAGTTGTGGCTCTGCTTTTCCAGCAGCGCCATCGCCTTTTCCACCGCCACCGGGATCGCGTACCCGCGCTCACGCAATGTCACTGGAACCACCCCGCCGCGCCTCCGTTCATCTTCCGATACCCCCAGCAATCGCGCCACTTCGCTGTCCCCTCGCTTGGCTGCCATGCTGGCGGCGGTTTCATCGTCCGCCACGGCTTTCAGATCGGCGCCCTTGGCCAGCAAAAGCTTCACGGCGCCAACCGGCATCGAGTCCGCTCCCGCCGCGTACATCAGGGCAGTGTAACCGCGCTCGTCGCGCACATTGATATCGGCGCCATGCTCCAAAAGCAATCGCACTGATTCCTCCACCCCAGCCGTCGCCGCCGCGCTCAATGCGGAATCGTTTTTCTTCGTCAATAACTTTGCGTCTGCACCTTTGTCCAGCAATATCTTCACGATGTCGGCGTTCCCACTACCCGCCGCCGCCATCAGCGCCGTTCCACCGGCACCGTTGCGCGCATTCACTTTGGCTGCCTTTTCGAGCAGCATCTTGACTGACTCGATACTGTTGCGCGAGGCGGCCATCAGCGGCGTCTGGCCCGTCGAAGTCGCCACGTTCGCCTCAACGCCTTTCTCTAGCAGCAACTTGACGATCGCCGCGCCATTGCCGATTGACGCGGCTTGGTAAAGCGGCGATCGTCCGTCTGCCTGCTTCCTGTTTACATCCGCGCCGCGAGCCAGCAACAGTCGAAGCTTTGCCTCGTCATGGATCGCCCAGAACAGCGGCGTCGATTTGCGCCGGTTGGCCGCGTTCACATCCGCGCCCTTGTCCAACAACAATTGCATCGTTGCAATCGACCCAAAGCCCGCCGCGTAGTGCAACGCCGTCGAGCCGCCTTCATCGCGCGCCCGCACAAGCTCAACGTCGGCGGCCAGCATCTTGCGCACCGTGCGCAAATCGCTTCCCCGCGCCGCCGTGATCAGCGCCAGTAATTTGGGGTCCACCGGGGCCGGCGAGGCCTCCGCCTTCACCTCAATTCGGAACTCTGCGCCCTGGTCGATCCAAGCTCGCAATAGCGCGATCTCCTCCGTCGCCAGCGCTCCGGTCGGCGGCATCTGTAAGCCCCCATCGCCATTCACCAACCGGCGAATCAGCTTGCTTTCCGCGCTCTTGCCCGGGACAATCACCGGGCCGTAATCCCCGCCGCGCATCGCGTTCTGCCTCAAGTCCAGCCGCAACCCCGATTGCTGTACCTCGTCTCCATGGCAAGAAAGGCACTTCTGCGCCAGCAACGGTTGGATGTCCCGCATAAAGTCAACCTTGACGTTGGCGGCGGGCGGAAGGGAACTCTGCGCAACGGCGGCGCAGGAGGCAATCGAGAAGAACAGCAGGGCGCGCATGGGCACCTCCCATAAAATGCCCCCATGACCTCGGGAGCACTTGGAATCCTATCACCGCAATCCTAGAGATGCAAGAGATAGCGAGCCAGCAGATCCTTCAGTTCATCGAGTACTTCTTTGCGCTCGCGCACCCCCGGCTGGCCGTAAGCATAGGCAATCAGACGATCCCCCACCTCGGCCGCAATCCGGATCTTCAACTGCAACCGCTTCCCCGGTTTCAGCCCCAACTTCTTCACCAGTAAATCCTGCAAGATCCCCCCCGGCCCCGTCGCCGGGTCCGACTGATTCTCCCGCGTCCCATCGCTGATGTGCCGCCCCAGCGCCAGCTCGCGAAAATGCGGACGGCTATCCAGAAACTCAATGTAACTATCCAGGATCCGATTCAACGACTTCTTCGGCGTAAACAGCAGATGCCGCGCCTTCACCGTCTTCTCGATCCCTTCGCGAAACTCCGCCAGTTCCCGCACCGCGATCGCGTCAAAGATCTCCTGCTTGTCTTTATAAAAGCGGTAAAGCGCCCCCACCGACAGCCCCGCCGCTTCCGCAATCTTGCTCGTCGTCACCTGCTCAAACGGAACCCGCCCCAACAACCCCGACGCCGCGTCCAGGATGGTCTTGACGGTCTCGCTGCTGCGGGCCTGCACCGGCGCCCGGCGTATGGAACTTGGATTCATCGCTTGCCCTCCAGTCTGACACCCCCACCAAACGCGAACCCGACTTCGCATTCGTGTAATCTAGGATTATGCCGATTCCGGTTTCTCAAATGTGGACTGTCGCCAGCTATGTCGTCAAGCAAAAGCTGCTCGGCCGCAAGCAATATCCGCTTGTGCTCATGCTCGAGCCGCTCTATCGCTGCAACCTCGCCTGCGCGGGCTGTGGCAAAATCCAATACCCCGGCCACATCCTCAAACAGAACCTCACTCCGGAACAGTGCTTCCAGGCCGTCGATGAAACCGGCGTGCCCACCGTCGCCATCCCCGGCGGCGAGCCCCTCATGCACCCCCAGATCGACGAGATTGTTGCTGGCCTCGTCGCCCGCAAGAAGTACGTCTACATGTGCACCAACGCGCTCTTGCTCAAAGAGAAGCTCCACCTCTTCACGCCCAGCAAATACCTCACCTTCTCCGTCCACATGGATGGCGACAAAGACCACCACGATTTCTCGGTCTGCAAAGATGGCGGCTACGAGATCGCCCTCGAAGCAATCCGCGCCGCCGTCGCCAAGGGCTTCCGCGTCACCACCAACACAACTCTCTTCGATGGCATCGATTCAAAATCGGTCCGCCAGTTCTTCACCGACATGATGGACGCCGGCGTCGAAGGCATGATGATCTCCCCCGGCTACTCCTACGACAAGGCCCCCGACCAGCAACATTTCACCGGCCGCGAGCGCAACCAGGCCATGTTCCGCAAGCTCCTCTCCAATCGCGATCCCAAGTGGCGCTTCAATATGTCGATGCTCTTCCTTGAGTTCCTCATGGGCAAGCGCAATCTCGAATGCACCCCCTGGGGCATGCCCGCCTACAGCATCTTCGGTTGGCAGAAGCCTTGCTACTTGCAGCAAGACGGCTACGCCGACACTTACCAGGAACTTCTGGACGCAACCGATTGGAGCAAATACGGCTATGAATCGGGCAACGCAAAGTGTGAGAATTGCATGTTGCATTCCGGCTATGAGGCCACGGCCGTCCATTACACTTTCACCCTTCCCGGCATCCTCGCCACCGTCAAGTCGATGCTCTTTCCCGCCTACACCGATCAAGAGGCCCTTAAACTTCTCGATGCCGAGAAGCCCGTCTCTCCGCTGGTGCAAATTGACATGACGGCGCTCAGCAACACGGCCACTCTCCAGGGCAATTCCGCTGCGGGCGCAAAACTCGCCGACGGTCTCGAGCAAGCTTTCGATTACCGCGGCGACGTCACGATCAAGTTGAAGACCGGAGCCCAGCTCGAAGGCTACGTCTTCGATCGACAAGGCTCGCCCAGTTCCGGTCAAGCCAAGCTCCGCATCATGCTCCGCAACGAAGGCCGCAAAGTGGTCGTCGAGCAATCCGAGATCGAAGACCTGACCTTCAGCGGTCGCGACATGGCCGATGGCAAGAGCTTCGAGGCCTGGGTCAAAAAGTACGCTGCCGGCAAAGCGGCAGGCGAAAAGAATATTGAACTCGTCCCGGAATCGCTCGACTAGCGCAGCCCGGCAATCACCTCGATCTCAATCCGCGCGCCCGCCGACAACCGTTTCACCTCCACGCCGGTCTTCGCCGGTGCATGGGCAAAATACTCGGCATAAACGACGTTCAACGCCGCCAACTCGTCCACATCCGTCATAAACACAGTCGTCTTAACGACGTGCGCCAAGCTGCTGCCCGCTTCCTCGAGAATTGCCTTTACATTCTCCAGTGCCTGACGATATTCGGCAACCTGCCCACCCGCCACCACCTCCCCCGTCGCGGGATCGACCCCCAATTGTCCAGAGACAAACACGAAATCGCCCAGCCGCGCGGCCTGGCTGTAAGTGCGATTGCCGCAAGGCACCGCGACGATAGTCAACGATTGAGGAAGCATGCTCCCTGTATCCTAACGCTGGCTGCCGGGATGCTTCCCTTGTGCTGCTACCAGCATCGCGTTCATTCCACCCAGTAAGTAACCCAAGGCCGGATTGGGCCGATATCCCTCGCCTGCGGGCCGTCCCGTCGCCCCTTCCGTCTTCGGGTCGCTTCCCACTCCCGGAACATGATCGGGAATCATGATCCCGTCAAACTTCACTTCCACCAGTGCTCGCATGATCTTACTCATGTCGTAGTAGCCGTCATCGATCATCGTCTCGGTAAAATGCGGCAGGGGCGCACTTACATTTCGAAAGTGGATCTTGAATAACTTCTTACGCGCGCCAAAGTATCGGATCACTTCAGGCGGTTCCGCGCCGGTCATCTTACCTCCTTCGAGCCAAGATCCGCAGCAAAGGCAAACCCCGATATTCGGGCTATTCGCGATTTCAATCGCCCGCTTGTAACCTTCAAAGTTGGAGAAGATACAACGAGGCACTCCACCAAGCATCGGCTGCGGCGGGTCGTCCGGGTGAATTCCAATTCGCACCCCCGCCTCCTCCGCCACCGGCACAACCTTCTTGATGAAATACGTGTAGTTCTCCCAGATTTCCTCTTTTGTATAGACCCGCCCGTGTGACAACGGCCGGTCAAAGGTCTTGCCACCCCACCGCCCCACCGCGTCCGGGCTGGCAAGATCCAACGTGGAACCCGAATAACCTCTCGGCAGCACTTCCCGGCCACTGCGCCAGATTCCATTCCCCATGTGCGCATAAGTCGAGTAAGGGATTCCGGCCTTACCCAGATACCGAATGTAGTTCAGATACTCTTCAATCTTCTTATCTCGGCCCGGAAGGTTGAGAGTAACCTCCTCCATGTTATGAAGGCTACCGCTGGGACCCACTCCGCTCCCGATGTTGTAGACCTTGAAACCGGCACCTTCCCACCGTTCCCGGATCTTGATAAAGCCCTCGGCGGTCGCATCCGCTGGGGACACGCCAAGACTCACCCAGGTCACGCCAAGCTGCTTCAGGTACAGGAAGTGATCCTCGCTGGCCTGGCCGCCGCTGACACCAATCTTGATACCGGGCGGGATTGGAATCATCTTGCCCGAACTGCTCCCCGCCGCCGCCAGCATGGACGCGCCGCCGATCGCCATCTGTGCCATTTCCCTTCGCGCGAGTCGCGGCGTCTCCTCGCTGAGCTTCGATTTGTCTGGATGCATGTTAGAAGCCGAAACTCTATCAACTTCCCAATCGAGGCACAAGCATGCGATAACCGCCCGGCACCATCAGTTCATCTTCAACGCCATCTTCAAAAACGCAAAGCGGTCCACCCACTCCTCAATTTGCTTCGACGTCGGTTTCCCCGCCCCATGCCCCGCCCGCGTCTCTACGCGAATCAGGATCGGCGCCGGTCCTTCCTGCGCCTGCTGCAACGCCGCCGCGTACTTCAAGCTATGCCCCGGCATGACTCGATCGTCATGGTCCGCCGTCGTCACCAGCGTCGCTGGATATTTCACGCCCTGCTTGATGTTGTGCAGCGGCGAATACTTCCGCAACACCGCAAAATCCGCCGCGTCCTCAGGGCTCCCATACTCACCCACCCACTGCGTCCCGTACCCAAACTTATGAAACCGGAACATGTCCATCACCCCCACCGCCGGCATCGCCGCACCAAATAGATCCGGCCGCTGGTTCAGCACCGCCCCCACCAGCAACCCTCCATTGCTCCCGCCAAAAATCGCCAGCTTCGGCGTCGACGTATACCTCTTGGCGATCAACCACTCCCCAGCCGCAATAAAGTCGTCAAACACATTCTGCTTCTTCGCCCGCATCCCCGCCTGGTGCCAGGCCTCGCCATACTCAGACCCGCCCCGCAGGATCGCATGCGCGTAAACCCCGCCCATCGACATCCACTCCACCAGCGCCGGGCTAAACCCCGGCGTCAGCGCCACATTGAATCCGCCATACCCGTACAGCAGCGTCGGGTTCTGCCCA
>JANXUM010000443.1 GCA_025356215.1 Bryobacter sp.
TGGAAGAGGTTGTGCCGAAGATCGGTGAGCGTGCGGAGCGCTTCATCCGGGCCAGCCAGCAACCTTACTTTGCGTATGTTCCGTTACCGGCCCCGCATACTCCCTGGGTGCCGACGAGTAAGTTTGTAGGTAAGTCGCGCGCTAAGTTATATGGGGATTTTGTCGAACAACTGGATGATACGATCGGCGGCATTTTGCGCGCCGCCGATGAGAAGGGGAACACGCTGGTCGTGATTACCAGCGACAACGGCGCGCCATGGGAAAAGCGGGACATGGAGGAAAACGGGGGGCACTGGGCGAACCTCGATTGGCGAGGGCAGAAATCGGACGCGTATGAGGGTGGGCACCGGGTGCCGTTTATGGCGCGCTGGACGGGGAAGATCCGGGCCGGGACGGTGAGCGACGTGCCGATTTGCCACACGGATTTGTTTGCGACGATTTGCGCGGCGGCTGGAGTGGGGTTGCCCGTGGACGCGGCGGAAGATTCGTTTGCGATGCAGCCGGCCTTTGCCGGCAAGCGCGGGGAGACGGCGGTGCGGCCGCATTTGGTGCATCACGCCGGAAACGGGATGTTCGCGTTGCGGCAAGGGGATTGGAAGTGGGTGGATGGGCTGGGCAGCGGAGGCTTTACGTTGCCCGCGAAGATTGAAGCCAAGCAAGGCGCAGCGCGGGGGCAACTGTTTCACATTCGACGGGACCCGCATGAGCGTGACGATTTGGCGATCAAGGAGCCTGGGCAGGCGGCTCGGATGGCTGGAATGCTAGATGGGATTCGAAAGGGAACGCGGACTCGGAGCTAGAGTTTGAGGCCAAGGGCCTCGGCGACGGTACCGAAATCGAAATCGTCGTCAATTTGCATTTTGCGCAGCAGCGCAAGCACCTTTGCTTGACCGCTGGGTAAGCGGCAGGCTTCTCTGGGGGTTTGCCCGGCGAGAGCGGGAATTCTGTCGTCGAGCCAACGCCGGTAGAACTCCATTTTGAACTCTAAAATCTCCTGGGGTGAGGGTCGATCGGACTTGGGTACGGAGCTTGAAGATCCCGTGAATTCCCCGAGGCGATTGGGGAGGGGTGTGGATTCCTCGCGTTCGAACTCGAGAATATCGCCAGCCATTTTGCGCAACAGCAGCATCCCCATAAGTAGCCGCCGTTCGGAGTTGACTTGGAGGCGCAGTTGATCGCCATCGAGGAAGAGATGGCCATCGACATTTTGAATTCGACGGCGGTTGAGCCAAACGAATGAGCGACCGCCGCCGGTTGGGTCACCGATGGCTTCGATGGCGGGATGGTGCGAAAGGGCGTCTTCAAGCTTTCGAAGGTCCAAGACACGGTAGTAGGCCTTGGCGTCAACCAACTCGTCACCATCCGAATTTCGAATCTCGGTATTTTGAGCGCGGCGCGATCGGAGGTCGTGCAACAAGCGAACCAGGACGTGCTCATGATTGTGCACATAGTCTGAGCAATCGGAGTCGCTATCGCCCGCCATTTTCCGGATGTGAGCGACGAAGTCAGCCTCGATGGCCGGTTCCAGCCTCAAGCCATCGGCGGTGTATCCGTAGACGCCGTCGTCTTCCTCAACACGGGAGAGAATGAGAAGGCCTGGATGGGCGTCTTGAGATGACATCTTATCGGCGACAAAAACTCTACGGCCAGTGAAGTAATCCTGCACGGATATACCGGTGCCACGATCAACGGCGACGACGGAGTGTAGGCTGAAACGAGAAGCGGCCCATGAGTCGAGCAGCCGTTTTTCGCTGGGCTTCAGACCGCGCGTGTCGGCCCGAAAGCGCTCGACGGCCGTCTGCGAACCTAGCCCTGGGCGGAAACCAATCGTCAGCCAAGTGACGAACGGAGGGATTCTATCGTCCCTGCCGGCGACATCGAGAATTCCAAAACCGAGATAACGATGCATCTCGGCATCGGTGATAGCTTTTGGGTAGTAGTCCAACGTAGCGAAGAGCACGCGTTGCCAGAGTCGGCTGCGCTCAGATGTGGGCTCGGGGGGCGAAATGGCGCCCCTGTCGGAATCGAGATGACAGGTCTTGTATTTCTTACCGCTCCCGCACCAGCAGGGCTGGTTGCGTCCAATTTTATCCGCCATAGAGTTACCGCTAACCAGTGTAGATCGCTAACGCGGCAGATTGGCCCGGACTTCGAACTCGATGGGTTCGCCGTTGCCTTTGACCCCTTGGACGCTGATACGCCAGGCACCGGCCTCGGGCTTCTCAACAATCATCGGGCCGGCTGGCTGGTAAGGGCCACCATACTGCGCTCCACTCGGGCTGGTGAGGTAGACGTCTACTTTTTGCGAGTCTTTGCGGGCGCAAACGACG
>JANXUM010000503.1 GCA_025356215.1 Bryobacter sp.
CCCGATCGCCGTCGCCAACGCGGCCACCAGTACGCTGCTGCGCCGCAACGCCCCGGCCAGGCTTCTGCCCGCCAACAGCGACTCCACCCCGCCCCACCCCGACAACCGCCGTGCCCCAAACTGGATCAAGCTCGGCGCGCTCAACGACGCCGCCGCCACCAATGCCAGCGTAGCCACATAGCCTCCAAACGGCTTGCCCGCGATCGACGGCAACAGACACAGCAACCCCGCGATCAGCACCAACCCCAGCGCGATCCACAAGTGCCGCCCCTTGGCCTCATGCAGTTGCGTATCCACCCTCCCCCGCGCCATCGCCTCGGTCGGCGGAATCTGCCCCGCCTCCAGCGCCGGCGCCAGCGCCGCCAGCATCGACACTCCGATGCCCGATCCCAAACTCAACGCCGCCGCGCTCAAATCAAAGCGCACCGGCGCTGCCACGCTCGACACATACAGCGCCTGCACCGTCAGTCCCACCAGCTTCACCGCGCCCTCTGCCAACAGCCTACCCGCAATCAAACCCACAACGCCGCCCACCACGCCAAAGAACAGCGCCTCGCTCAAAAACGCCCAGGTCATCAGCGCCTTGGTCGCCCCCACCGCCCGCACCAAGCCAATCTCAGCCCGCCGCCGCACCACCGAAACGCTGATCGTGTTGTAGATCAAAAACGCCCCCACCATCAGCGCGATGTAACTCAAGATCTTCAGATTCCAGCGGAACGCCGCCAGCATCTTGCGGTTCTCATCCTTGCGCGCCCCCACCGGCCTCACCGCCACGCCCACCGGCAGCAAGGCCTGCAGCCGATCCACCCACGCTCCCACGTTCTCCTTCTCACCCACGGGCAGCGACACCATCACCCGATCCAAACGCCCCCTCTTCCCCGTCACGGCTTCCGCGTCCTCCAGGTCCATCGCCACCAAGTCGCCGTTCAACTGCTTGGCGCTGATCACCCCGATGATCTTGTAACTCCGTGCCTCGTCGTTCACCTGCAAGCTCAGCGTCTCGCCCCGCTTGCCCAGGCTCTCACTGACAAAGATCCCGTGCGCCTCAAGCTTCATCCCATCCGCTTCACCCTCAACCTCAAGCGCATTCGCAAACACATCCACGCCAATCAACGGCACGCTCCGCTTGCCATTCACAACGGCAAAATCCTCAATACGCGGTGAGAACTTAACCGCCAGCGGCAACTGCGTCAGCTTGCCAAACTCCGCCACCGGCAGGCCCCCAGTCGCAAGAATTTCGATATCGTCCGGCCCGCTCACCGTCTCCATCGAGCTCTTAAAACTCCCCGCCGCCGCCTCGCTCGCCAAGTCCATCGCAAAGATCACCGCGACGCCCAACGAGATCGACAGCAGTGTGACGCTGGTTCGCCCCCGGTCCGCCCACAGCGGCCGCAAGATCAGCCGCTGCAACAGCCGAATCATACGATCAGCCCATCGCGCATCTCAACCCGCCTGTCGGTCACGCGAGTCGAATCGGCTGAGTGCGTCGCCATCAAAATCGCGGTCGAGAAATCCGTCGCCGCCCGCCGCATCAGATCGAGAATGATATTGCCCGTCGTCGTATCCAGGTTCCCGATCGGCTCATCGGCCAGCAACAGGCGCGGCCGATGCACCAGTGCGCGCGCAATCGCCACGCGCTGCATCTGTCCACCCGATAACTGATGCGGCATACGCATCCCATATCCACCCAACTCCACCCATTCGAGCGTCTCCAAACTTCGCTCCCGCGCCCCGGCCACGCCAGCCAGCAACAACGGCAACTCCACGTTCTCCACCACGCTCAAGGTTGGCAGCAACTGAAAGTTCTGAAAGATGAACCCAACCTTGGTCCGCCGCAGAGCGGTTAAGCCGACATCATCCAGTTGTGAAGTTTCCGCGCCGTCAATCCGCACCGTCCCGGCGCTGGGGAAATCCATCGCCCCGGCCAAATTCAGTAGCGTGCTCTTACCGCAGCCACTGCGCCCCACCAGCGCGACAAACTCACCGCCCTCCAGCCGCAAGCTCACCCCGGCCAGCGCGGCCACCCGCTGCCCTTGCGCCAGATAGTCCTTGTGTACGCCGTCAATTTCAAGAATGGACACTGTTTTGTTAGATTCCTAAACCCCGTCGGGTAACTTAAAGATTGATGGCGTTCTTGTTAAATGGCGATTCGGCAACGGCAACCCTGCTCCTGCAGATGCTTCTCGTCTTCGCCGCCGCCAAGCTCTTCGCCGAAGTCTCCGAGTTTCTCGGCCAACCCGCAGTCGTCGGCGAACTCCTCGCCGGCGTCCTCATCGGCCCCAGTGTTCTCAACTGGGTCCAACCCAACGACTTGCTCACCGTCTTCAGCGAGCTCGGCGTTCTCTTCCTATTGTTTCAGGTCGGCCTGGAGCTGAAGGACTTCAAGCTGATGCGCGTCGGCTGGGACGCCCTGGCCATTGCCTCCATCGGGGTCCTGGTGCCCTTCGTCCTGGGCCGTCAAATCATGCTCGCCCTCGGCCACCCACAACTGGAAGCGGCCTTCGTCGGCGCCGCCATGGTGGCTACCAGCGTCGGCATCACGGCCAAAGTCCTCGCCGACCTGGGCCTCCTCAACCACCGCGCGAGCAAACTGATCCTCGCCGCCGCCATCATCGACGATGTGTTGGGCCTGATCGTGCTGGCCGTGGTCTCAAGTCTGGCCAAAGGCCCGGTCAACTACATCGAACTCAGCCTCACCGCTCTCCTCGCCGTCGCCTTCACAGTGCTGGTTGCTCAATTCGGCACCCGCACCTTCGAGAAGTTGGTCCCCCACATTGATCGCGCGATGAAGAGCTCCAAGAGCCAGTTCATCCTCTCGATCGTGCTGCTCTTCGGCCTGTCAATCCTAGCCAGCCGCGCGGGGGTGGCCGCCATCATCGGTGCCTTTCTCGCGGGCATGGCGTTGGCCTCAAGCATCAACGGAGAGACGAAAACGCAGACCGCCGGAGTAACGGAATTCCTTGTGCCCTTCTTCCTCGCCGGTATCGGCCTGCACATGGATTTGAGCGTCTTCGCGAGGCCCCAAACGATGTGGATCTGCGGAGCGATCCTGGTGGCCGCGATCGTCTCGAAGCTGATCGGCTGCGGCCTGGGCGCGGCACGACTCGGCCTGCGCAACGCGATTCGAGTCGGCGTCGGAATGATCCCGCGCGGAGAAGTCGGCATGGTCGTCGCGCAGATCGGCCTCAACATGGGAGTGATTCCCAAAGACGTCTACGCGATCGTAGTCTTTATGTCGATTGCAACGACAATGGTCGCGCCATCGTTACTGAAGTTGGCCTATCGGGACTTGTTGCCCGAGAAGTAGTGGCTGGACATCGACGGAAGGTGCACCATTTGGTTACACCATTCTCCCGCGTCTGAAACGGCCCAAACGATGGTGACCGCCTCCACTACGGACCCGATGGCCGCAAATTGCGACACGAGAAACACCCCGGGGCTCGATTTGCCTGCGTTCAAGTGTGCCCGAAAGTGATCAGCCATCGAGCGCCTGTCATGAGAAATCAAGACTCGTCCAAGACTTGCAGCAACGTCCAACACCTCTGAATCCGGTAGCCCTCTCAACCCGGCATCCATGGCGGAGCGGATGTCGATTGCCGGTTCAAAACGCCGGATCGCGCGAACAATCCGGAAGCCTAGATCCGCGTCCGCCTGAAAACAAATCAAGCCCGAGTCTCGCCCATTCCTGCCTTAGCGCGTTGCAATCTCTCCCAGAGTGCGGGGTTTGTCTGAGACAACGGAATACCGCCAACCTCAAAATCGCGTTCACTCATCCTGAGATATTCATCCACTTCGGCTTTGTGATCCAGGTAGAAGGCGATGGCCCCATAGACACGGGACAACTTCTCAATCCGCGCGAAATTCTCGAAGATCGTCTCCGCAGAATCACCCCGCTGGAACGCAAGAACCACGGAATCCAGAGTGATACGTGTCCCGGCGACGTAGTAGCCGCCGTTGCGATTCTCAACATATTCGCTCTGCATGCTCATGCTTCTACCCTCATGATCGCGCCACGCTGCAATCTACGCAATCCCAGGCCCCGCCACAGCGCTAATCCCCTTGATGATCGCGCTCGCCCGTTCAAACAACATCGCCGTCTCATTGGCGCAGCCCAGGAAAAGGAAGCCCTTCTCCTTCCACATCGACATCAATTCGAGCGACCGGTTGTGCGTCCCGGGGATGATCCCGCGCTTCAGACAAGCATCCCGCACCTTCTCATACGCCGCCACAAACTTCGGATGCGTAAACTCGCCCGGCACACCCAACGACACGCTCAAATCCGCCGGTCCAATCATCACCACGTCCACGCCCGGCACATCCAGCAGCGTGTCGCAATTGGCCACCGCCGTCTCCGTCTCAATCTGCAACACCACCATCGTCTCGGCGTTGTAGTGCGCAATCGCCTGCGGAATGCTCACCGCCGCATAGTCGTAATTCACCGGCGTCAATCCATACCCGCGCACGCCCATCGGCGGAAACTTCGTCCAACTGATCGCCTGCGCCAGCAGCTCTGGCGACTCCACACGCGGAAAGATCACACCCTGCGCACCCACATCCAAGGCCCTCGCCACCAACGCATATTGCAAGTCGGCAACTCTCACCAGCGGCGTAAAGTCGACATACGGCGCAATGCGCAGCAAGTCCTGCACCGTCTCCAGGTCAAAGCCGCCGTGCTCGCAATCGACAAAGGCCCAGTGGAAGCCCGCCGCCGCCAGCAGCTTCACAACCTCCTGCGAACGCAGCTGTCCAAAGCCGCAGCCATATTGGCAGTGCCCATCTTTCAGGGCTTGTTTAAGAATGTTTTTACGGAGTCCCACGGTTAGGCCTTTAGCCTAACAAAAGCAGGTGATGGTCAAAACAACCCTCGTGGATGTTGGCCAAAATCGTGGGAATAAACTCTATCCCGTAGTCCGACAACAGCGCCAACAAAGAGTAATGCCGCTCCTGCAAGTGCCCATGCGGTGCCAGCCGGTGCGAGATATGCGCCGCCTGCCGTTGCGCCTGCTCGTCCTTACGCAGGATCTCGTTCACAACCTTGGATCGGTTCTTTGCGAACTGGAACGCGATCTTCCGACGCGAAGCTTCCAGCGCCCGCGCCAGAGTTGGATCAAAGCCCTCCAGCTTGCTCTCCAACCCCGTCATCGCGTTCGTCACAGACTGCTCCGCCTCCCGTAGCGCCTCGGTCAGCGATGGTGGCACCAGCCGCTTGGCCAGTGTTTGCCGCACATGCTCTTCGTTGTGCAGCATATCGGCGTATGGCACGCGAAAGCGCTCCACAATCTTCGCTGTCTTCGCGTCGACGATCGAGAAGAACGCTCGCGGCGTCACGACCGGCATCCGGTCCAACAGCAACCTGTACAACACTTCCGATTGCGCAAAGTACGCCAACTCCCCCGGCCCCGCCACCAACACCGCCGTCGGGAACATCCAGTCCTGCCATACCGGTCGCAACAGCGCATTCGGCGATAGCGCAGCCCCATGCGCCGCCATCGCCTCCCCGTCATAGCCGTCGGCGTGAAACTTCAATTGCTTGCGCAGCCCGTTCTCGAGCAAAAACAATAACGACGTCTCGTCCCGCTCAAAGTGCACTTGCGCGTGATACCCAGCTGCCGCCAGCTCGCGACCGCGCACCACCATCGCCGCGCTCAGCTCAACCTGCCGCCGCGCCGCCTCGGCCAAAAAAGGTGCTCCCGCTGCCCGCAGCGCCGGTTCCAACGGATCGGCAAATAACATCCCCAACGGTGCCAACAGTTCCTTCACCAATCCAAGAAAGCTCTCGCCAAAGCTCCGCCCATTCACATAGTGACGCTTGGCCAAGGCCTCAATTTCAGGTGCCAATTGCAAGTCCTCGGGCAACCCGGCAAGCAAGTGCTCGCCTGCGGGCCTTCCGTCAGAAGTTGCTTTAGTGGCAACATCGCGATCCCAAAACGCCGCGCTGCGAATCTCTTCCACATCGTGGTCTTCCGTCGCCAACCAAAAGATCGGCACCGCCGGGGTACCCTTGGCCGTCAACTCGCGCGCCGTATGGATCGCGCTCAACGCTTTGTACAAGGTGTAGACCGGTCCACCGTAGAGGCCCACTTGTTGACCGGTAAGCACAGCCACCGTGCCCTCTTGCGCAAACAGCGCCAACGACGGGCTCCCCGCATTCAATACACCCAATGCATCGGCCACAGCCGCCCGACGCGCCGCCGGATACTCAATCTTCGCAACCGCCCGCCCAATCGACTCCGGGTCGGATGGGTCGTGCCGATAAAACGCCTTTACCTTCGCGAAATCGTAGACGAGGTCGACAAAGAGCCGCGAGGACCCCGGAATTTCGTCATGGCGTAAACAGGCACCGTTCATTCACTATTGACCAAAGGCGTACAGACGTAAAGTTAGCAGATGCGCCGACAGCCCCGAAAGTCACCGAAAGTTTGTTACCTTTCGAGCAGGGGTTTCTGATGGCTGATTCCGATTTCCAATTGCGTTGCGATGCGGCTCTGGCCGACCTGAACAAGGCGCTCCTGCGCGCCGCCGAAGTGCACGAATTCGAGCCCGACTTCCAGGCCGGCGCGCTCACCATCGAGTTCGAAGCGCCTCCAGAAAAGTTCGTCGTCAGCCCACAGTCGGCGACAAACCAGGTCTGGGTCAGCGCCCGTGTCAAGAGCTACAAGCTCGATTGGGACGCAGCGCGTCAGTCCTTCATCCTCGCCGCCACCAGCCAAACTCTCAAAGAACTCCTGGCCGATCTCCTCGGGCAGCGAATCGGAGAAGCCGTCGCGCTCTAATGCCCGGCGTCTACATCTCGTACCCGTTTTGCGCTCAAAAGTGCACCTATTGCAACTTCGCCTCGGGTGTCTTCCCCAAGACCCTAGAACCGCACTATCAGCACCGTCTGCTCGCCGAAATCGCTACCACTCAATGGCCGTGGACCCCCGAGACCGTCTACCTCGGCGGCGGCACGCCCAGCCTCTGGCCGATCGATGACCTCGCCGCCGTCCTGAACGCGATCCCCGGGCGCCCCTGGTGCGAAGCCACCATGGAAGCCGCCCCCGGCAGCCTCAGCCCCGAGCGCGTCGCCGCCTGGCGCACCCTCGGCATCAACCGCGTCAGCCTCGGCGTCCAAAGCTTCGTCGAGACCGAGATTCGCCGCACCGGGCGCAAGCACACCGCACAAATCGTAGCGGAAGATGTCGCCCTCCTGCGCGCGAACGGGATCGAAGAAATCAACCTCGACCTCATCGCCGGCCTCGCCGGGCAGACTTTCGAGAGTTGGCGCATCAGCGTCGACGCCGTGCTCGCCCTCAACGTCCCCCACGTCAGCGTCTACATCCTTGAGGTCGACGAAGAAAGCCGCCTAGGCCAGGAGGTGCTGCTCAATGGCAAGCGCTTCGGCGCGCCCGATGTCCCCAGCGAAGACCTCCAAGCCACCATGTACGAATACGCGGCCGATCGCCTGGCCGCCGCTGGCATCCCTCGCTACGAGATCTCCAACTTCGCCCGTCCCAGCCATGAGAGCGCTCACAACCTCAAATATTGGCGCCTGGAGCCCTATCTCGGTTTCGGAGCCGACGCCCACTCCTTCGACGGCTCCTGGCGCTGGCAAAACGCCGAACAAATCGATGCCTACGTACAAGGCGCCGCGCCCCCGCCCCGCGATGCTGCCGACAAGCTTGGAGAGCGCTACTGGGTTGGCCTCCGCCTCAGCGAGGGCGTTCACGATCTAGAAGATTACCGCCCCCAAGTCGACCGCCTGGTCGCCGACGGCCTGCTCCAGCGCGACTCGGGGCGCATCCGCCTCACCCCACGCGGCGTTCTGTTATCCAACGAAGTCTTTCAGGAGTTTCTCACCGATGCCCATAGTTGATTTGCGGAGTGACACCGTCACCCGCCCCACCCCCGAGATGCGCGAAGCCATGGCTGCGGCCGAGGTCGGCGACGACGTCTACGGCGAAGACCCCACAATCAATCGTTTGGAAGAACGCGCCGCCGAAATCCTCGGCAAAGAGGCTGGCCTCTTCGTCCCCACCGGCGTCATGGGCAACACCATCGCTCTCAAGCTGCATACCGAACACGGTCAGGAAATCATCTGCGATTCGCGCAGTCACATCCTCAACTACGAACTGTCGATGATGGCCTGGTTTGCCGGCTGCGTCCCGCGCGCCATCCCAACGGCGGACGGCCTCCTCGATTGGGATCGCGTCAAAGCCGAGTACCGCCCCTCGGGTCCGCACTGGGCCTCCACGGGTCTCGTCGAGGTGGAAAACACCCACAACGTCGGCGGCGGCACCATTTACCCTCAATCGCAGCTCGATGCCATTTGCGACGGCGCTCACTCCCTCGGCCTGCCCGTCCACATGGATGGCGCGCGCCTGTTCAACTGTGCCGCCGCCACCGGCCTTTCCCCGCGCGACATCGCCGCCAAAGTCGACACCGTCATGTTCTGCCTCTCCAAGGGCCTCGGCGCGCCGGTGGGGAGCATGCTCGTTGGCCCGCGTAAGCTCATCGACAGGGGCCGCACCTACCGCAAACGCCTCGGTGGCGGCATGCGTCAGGCCGGCATCCTCGCCGCCGCCGGCCTCATCGCGCTTGAGCAAATGCCCGCCCGCCTCCCCCAAGATCACGCAAACGCCCGCATGCTGGCCGACGTCCTGGCCGCCCTACCCGGCATCGCCATCGACCCCACACGGGTCCGCACCAACATTCTGATCTTCGATGTTGCCGGTACCGGTCTCACCGCCCCCGATTTCGCCGCCCGCATGAAACAACGCGGCGTCCTGATGAGCGCCTTCGGGCCCACGCTGGTTCGAATTGTGACTCACTACGATGCGCCACTAGAGGCATGCCGCTTGGCGGCCGATAAGATGAAAGAGATGGTAAAAGCCATATGAATCCGCTATTGCGAGTCCCCTTTGAGATCCCCTTTGACGCGATTGAGGTCGCCCACATCGTGCCCGCCGTGCGCCAACTGCTGGCCGAGAGCCAGGCCAACGTGGACCAGATCGCCAACTCCACCGCCCCACGCAGCTTCGCCAACACCATGACCGCGCTCGACGAGGCTGGCATCCACCTCGAGAACGCCATGGCCGTCGTCCGCCACCTCGAGTGCGTCTCCAACTCACCAGAACTGCGCGCTGCCATCGAGATCATCGATCCTGAAGTCAGCGCCTTCTATTCCGCCATCCCACTGAATCCCAAACTCTGGATCGCGATACAGGGTGTACCGCAGGACGGTCTCAGCCCCATAGAGCTGCGCTTCCTCACCAAGCAGATCGACGCCTTCCGCCGCCATGGCGCAGAGTTGGAACCCGAAGCCAAAGCTCGTCTCACAGAAATCGACGTCCAACTCCAGGGCCTCTGCACCAAGTTTTCGCAACACGTCCTGGACGCCACCAACGCCTTTGAGCTGATTGTCGAGGACGAGGCAAAACTCGCCGGCTTGCCGCCCAACGCCATCGCCGCCGCGCGCGCTGGCGCCGAGGCCAAAGGCAAGTCTGGATACCGCTTCACCCTCCAGGCCCCCAGCTACATGCCAGTGCTCACCTATCTGGCCGATTTCGGCATTCGTCGCCAGCTTTGGGAGGCCTACAGTCGCCGCGCCACCTCGGGCGAATTCGACAATCGTGACCTGATGAAGCAGATCCTCACGCTGCGCCGCGAGAAGGCGCACATGCTGGGCCACTTCACCTTCGCCGATTTCGTCCTGGCAGACCGCATGGCCAAAACGGGAATGGTAGCCCGCGAGTTCGTTTTCGATCTCGAAATGGCCACTCGCGAGCGCTTTGCCGAAGAACACGCCGCGCTCGAAGCCTTCGCCGGACACGCCCTCGACCCCTGGGATCTCGCCTATTTCTCTGAAAAACAGCGCGAAAAGCTCTATGATTTCGATGAAGAGGCCCTGCGCCCCTACTTCCCCGTCGGCCCCGTCGTCGACGGCATGTTCAAGCTCTGCGAACGCCTCTTCGGCATCGACGTCCACCACCGCCCCGAGGCCAAGGTCTACGAACCCACCGTCAACTACTACGAAATCTTCTCAAACGGCCGCATGATCGGCGCTTTCTATGCCGATTGGTTCCCGCGAGAGTCCAAACGCGGCGGTGCCTGGATGGAACCCGTCCGCACCGGCGGACCAGTTCCCGATGGCACCTTCGCTCCGCATCTCGGCGTCATCTGCGGCAACATGACCCCGCCCATGCCCGGCAAACCCGCGCTGCTTACCCATCGAGAGGTGGAAACCATCTTCCACGAGTTCGGCCACCTCTTGCACCACTGCCTCAGCGAGGTACCCATCCGCTCCCTCAGCGGCACCAACGTCCCCTGGGATTTTGTCGAGCTGCCCAGCCAGATCATGGAGAACTGGTGCTGGGAGCGCGAATCTCTGGACTTCTTCGCCCGACACTACGAGACCAGTGCGCCCATCCCGGAGGATCTCTTCTCGAAAATGGTCCGCGCCCGACAATACCGCGCCGCCTCCGGCCAAATGCGGCAACTCGGCTTCGCCACCGTCGACTTGGCGCTGCACACCGATTTCGACCCCAAAATCGAAATCGACCTGCTCGACTACTGCAACGGCATCCTCCAACGCTTCTCGTCCTCGAAGCTCCCCAAAGATTACGGCATGATTCTCGGCTTCACCCACCTCTTCTCAGGGCCCGTCGGTTATGCGGCCGGTTACTACAGCTACAAATGGGCAGAAGTGCTAGACGCCGACGCCTTTTCCCGCTTCCGCGCCGAGGGCGTGCTCAACGGCGAAACCGGTCGCGACTACCGTGCAAAAATCCTCGCTAAGGGCAATAGTGAAGAGGCCCAAGACCTTTTCCGCTCATTTATGGGCCGCGACCCCGATCCGGTCGCCCTTCTACAGCGGAACGGTCTTGCTTAGGTATCAGAATTTCTGAATATCAGATATTCTGATCAGATGGCTATCGAATACGTTCAGATGGGAAAGCGCGGAACGCTGGTCGTTCCGGCCAAGCTCCGCAAGAAACTCGGCCTCACAGACGGCTGCCTCCTTTTACTAAACGAAGGTAAGGGCAGCATCGAGATCCGGCTGGCGCAATTCGAAGCCCCCGCCCCCGACGCCCGCTTCCTGCTCGCGCAGAGTCTCCTCAGCGGTGCCGAAAGTCTCGGTGACTACCTGGCCGCGATAGAAGAGGTGCGCCGGATGGGTTTCGATGCCGAAAATGTCCCCCATGAACGCTATTCTGGTTAGAGAACCCGAATGAAATCCGACCCGATGTTTCTCAAGATCCTGGCGCACCCGGTGTTCGTCAACCTCAACTTCCACATGCCGATGATTGTGGACCTATCCCACCCCCTGATCATGCTCACCGGCGACAACGGCAGTGGCAAGAGCACCCTGTTGCACTCCATCCTTTACGCGATGAAGGGCGAGACGGTGGACGGCTACATCTATCGCCTCGATACTGGCAAAGTCCAACTCGGCCAGCCCTACATTTTTGACGCAGAGCAGCACAATCCGCGCATGCAACTAGAGATCTTCGAGGGCAACCAGCCGATGATCGAGTTCCTGCAGATGGCGAGCCACGGCCAAGTGATGCTGGCGATGTTCCGCGAAAACTTCCCCAGCCTGCCCGACGGCACGGTGCTGCTGCTGGACGAGCCTGAAATGGCCTTGTCGGTCAGCAACCAGCGCCGGATTCTGAAGATGTTGATGGAACTGGTAGACCAGAAGAACTTCCGCATCATCTGCGCCACGCATTCGCCGATTCTGCTCGAAGCCTCCGAGACTTACGTAATCAACCTCGACGACCACAAGAACAAGAACGTCGCCGACGGAACAATGGGCGTCCAGGGCGCAACAACGCTGCAGTAGGCCGTGGCCGGCACCACGCCTTGAATCACCCCGAAAAGGCTCGCTGGTAGTGATGCCGCTGGTAGGCCAACCTAAACCCGCAGCGCTCATAATTCCGCTGCGACCCGCTCCCCGGCACCACCTCGCAATGAAACCAACCGCACCCCGCAGCCAATGCCCTCCGCATCCGCCCGCGAATCAGCGTTTGCTGCAAACCGCGCCCCCGATAGCGCTCAATTGTCCCGTCCCCGGCGAATAGCGCCACACCATCCAAGTTAGTGATGTTGCCGCCCGCCGCCAGAACGCCGTCCTGCCACACGCCTACATTCACTCCCCCGCTCACTGCAAACACCATCCGCCCGATTTTCATCCACTCCTCGGTCACTTCGCCAAAGAACGCGAGCGCCAGCATCCGCGCCCATTCCTCGGCATTGGTGCATTCAAAGACATCCTCCCCGCCGTCTGCCGCCTCGCGCGCCATCAGGTCTTCCGTCGCAATCTTCGTAAAGCCCAACTTCGCCAGCGCGCTGGCGCTCTCCTCTTCCACCCAAGGTGCGATCTCCACAATTGCCGCCATCCGCCGATCGGCGTAGAACTCCACAATTTGCCGCAACTCCGCAACACCCACTGCCCCCTGCATCCCCTTGACCACGCTCAGCGGCGATCCCACATCGCAGTAAGCCGCGACCCCGCCTGCGATTTCCAGGCAAGTCCCGCCCGTCGCCCGCGTATAGCGCCTTAGCACCTCCGCCGAGCACGCCTCATAATTCGTCATCAGCTTTCCTTCGGGCCAATTCCCAAAGCCTTCATCTTGCGATAAAGATGACTGCGCTCCAAGCCCAGCAATTCCGCCGTTTTAGTCACATTTCCACCCGTCTCATCCAGCTTCTTCAGGATGTAATCCCGCTCTGCCGCCTCGCGTACTTCCGCCAAGCTTCCGGACCTCTCCACAGCCCGCTCCGGGACACTGCGCTTGGAGGCGTTGAGTGGAATCTGCCTGGCTTCCACCCGGGTCTGCGGATTCATGATCACAATTCGCTCCATCAGATTCTTCAATTCGCGCACGTTGCCTGGCCATGAGTATTCCTCCAACACCCGATAGGCCTCCGGCGTCAACTCTTTCGGCTTGCGCGCATAGCTGGTGGTAAATTCATGCAGAAAATGTTCTGCCAGCAAGCGGATGTCCTCCACTCGCTCGCGCAGCGGCGGCACAGAGAACGGTATCACGTTCAAGCGGTAAAACAAGTCCTCGCGAAAGTTGCCGCGCTCAATTTCGTCCTCAAGGTTCTTGTTCGTCGCCGCGATTACCCGAACGTCCGCACGAATGCTTTCCTCGGCGCCCAACGGCTGAAAGCGCCCCTCGTCCAACACGCGCAGCACCTTGGCCTGCGTTTTCAAACTCATATCGCCCACTTCGTCCAAGAACAGCGTGCCCCCGTCGGCGCGCTCAAACTTGCCGATCTTATCGTCCTCGGCGCCGGCAAAACTTCCCCGACGGTGCCCAAACAGTTCGCTCTCGATCAGGTGCTCCGGGATCGCCGCGCAATTTACCTCTACAAACGGGCCTTGCACCCGCGGCGACATCCGATGGATCGCCTGCGCCACAAGCTCTTTGCCGCTGCCGCTCTCGCCATAAATCAACACGCGCCCGTTCGTCTTGGCCATCAGCTCCAGTTGCTGCCGCAGCGCCCGCAACGGCACACTCTGGCCCAGGATCCGCCGCTGCTCTCCACTGGCCCCCTTCAGCCGCTCCACCTCCACTTCCAGCGCCCGTTGCTTGAGCGCATTCTTGATCGTGACGGTTACTTTCTCGATCGTCAGAGGTTTCTCCAAAAAATCAAAGGCCCCCATCTTAGTCGCCTTCACCGCTGTCTCAATGTTGCCGTGCCCGCTGATCATCACCACGTTTGGCCTGTCCGCCAGCGGCATTTGTTGAATCCGTTGCAGAGTCTCCAGCCCGTCAATCCCCGGCAGCCACACGTCCAACAGCGCCACGTCGTAGCTGCGCTTATGCAACTCCACCAGCGCGTCCTCCCCGCGCCCGGCCACGCTCACCGTGTAACCCTCATCTTCCAGTACGCCTCGCAGCGACTGTTGAATTCCAGGCTCATCGTCGACGATTAGGATTTGAATGTGCTTCAAGCTTTTACCTCAAGCGGGGCCTCAGCCGCCGCCTCGATTTCCAATGCCGCCCACAGCGGCAACTCCACCGTAAAGCGCGTCCCCGCCGGCTGGTTGTCCTCCACCCGGATCTGCGCATGGTGCTCGCTCAGAATATGATTCACGATCGCCAGCCCCAGCCCCGTGCCGCGGCCCTTGGTCGAAAAATAGGGTAGGAACAACTTCTCGCGATCTTCCTTCGACACGCCACTGCCACTGTCGGAGACCGTCAACTCCACACTTTCGTTTCCCAGTGCCTGCGTCCCAACGTAGAGCCGCTTCACCAGCGCATCCTGCATTGCCTCGGCCGCGTTGTCCACCAGGTTCACAACTACGCGTTTGATCTGTTCGGCGTCGGCGTTCACCAGCGGCAGCTCCGGGGCCAACTCCAACTCCACCGAGATCCCATTCAGCCGGCCGGCAAACACATGCATTGCCGCTTCCACCACTTGGTTCAGTTGGACCGGTGTCATCTGCGCGGCGGGCAATCGCGCAAACTGGCTAAACTCATCCACCAACGCCCGCACGGTCTCCACCTCTTGGCTAATCAACTGCGAACACTCCCGCAGAATCCGCGCATTCTCGGGCGCAATCGATACCCGATCCAGTTGCCTGGCAATGCGCTCGGCGCTCAGCGCGATGGGCGTCAATGGGTTCTTGATCTCATGCGCCACCCGCCGCGCCACCTCATGCCAGGCCGCCTGCTTCTGCGCCCGCAACAGCTCACTGGTGTCTTCGATCACGATCACAAACGGCGACCCCGGGTTCTCTTCCACCGTAGAAACCGTCACGCCCAAATGCAGGCGCCGCCCCTCCTTCATGAACTCAAACTGCCCCATCGCGATACCAGTCCGCCGCGCGCGCTTCATCATGTAGCGCAATTCCCCGGCCTCGTCCTTGGGGAAAAGGTCTTCCAGACGAAGCGTCCGCTCGGCCACAATCTCCGGAAAGATCTGCCGCATGGCGCGATTCACCCGCAGCACTCTACCCTCGCTACCCATCGACACAACGCCGGTCGGAATGTTTTCGAGAATTGCTTCCGTAAAGCGCCGCCGCCGCTCAAGCTCGCGGTCGTTCGCCTCCAGCGATTGCGTCATATCGTTGAAGCCACGCACCAGCGTCGCCAATTCATCCGCCGCCTGCGTCTCCAGGCGATAAGCCAGATTCCCCTGACGCACCTCCTGCGCCCCTTTTAATAGCTCCGCGATCGGGCCGCTAATCTGCCTGGCCAGCAGCAACACCACCCAGGTCGAAAGAAAGAGGATGAACAAACAGATCAGCGCCAGCAACAATAAATAAAACTGCCACAGCGCCCTTTTGCTGACCGCAAGCTGATCGTACTGCGCAATGCTGTCCAGCAACCGTTGATGCTCGGTTTCAGCGCTGGCCTCCAAATGGGCTCTCACCCACACCGTGCCCAGCATCCCCGGCAGCGCGGCGCGCATTGGCCTCTCCCGCGTTGAGGTTCGGCTGGTGGAGCACAGCGGCAGCCGCCGCCCTTCCTTGTTCTCAAACACCGCCTCGGCAATGCCGCGGTCGACGCAGAATTTCTGCACCTCGGCCAGCCGCGCATCGTTCCCAGCGGCGTAGTTCAATACCTCTGGCCTGCTCGCCAGCAACTCCGCCTGCGCCGTCGCCTTGCCTTCCGCCCCACGCTCCAACGCCATCGACATTCCCACCAGCGTCGTCGTCGCGCTCACCGCCGGCCGGCTGAACCATTTATCCAGATTGCGGTTCAACACAAACACGCTGAACAACGCAAAAAAGAACACCGGCAAAATCGTGATTCCCAGCGCCGCCAGCAGCAGCTTGGTCCGCAATCGAGACCCTTCGCGGTTCCGCTGCCTCTCCAGATAGATCTTGATAAAGGTACGGAACAGCAAGAAGCCGATCAGCACCGTCAACAAAAAGACAACAGTGGATAGCGCCCAGAAGATCGTAACTTGTTGAGGCCCTGCCGGGGCGAAATCGCCAAAGCTGAAGCTGCCCTGCCACACCAACAGGCCCACCAGCACCGTCAGCAGCAGCAGGCTCAGGCCATAGAGCAGTTTCCGCCTCATAGGCTTAACTGTATCCCTACTTTAAGAATCGCGGTGCACAGTCTCCATCGCAAAGGCCGGCAAACAAATCGCGACATACTCGCAACCTTCCGGCCCTGGCGTCGAATAGCGGATCCACTCGCCCGCCTGCGTCAACACCGCCTGGCCCGCGTTTACCTCCATCGCGCCGCCCTCATGCTCCACGCGCATCGTGCCGCGGAGCACCAGCGTATACTCGTCAAACTCGGGCCGCTGGCCCGGCTCCGCCCAGCCCGCCGGGCTGCGCATGTGCGCAATACTCAGTCGCTCTTCGCCGTTATTCACCCGGCCCGCGTACTCGTCAATGCGCTTGCCCCCGGGCACGGGGATCGTTGTCGGTGCCGCAATCAGTTTTGGCATAGTCTAGCTTCCTTCCACCAGCATCGCGCCCCATTGATAGCCCGCGCCGAAGGCCGCAAACATCACCTTGTCGCCGGGTGCAAACCCCTCATCCCAATCGCGGGCTGCAATCAGCATCGACGCCGAACTCGTATTGCCATACCGCGCGATGTTGGAATAAAACTTCCCCGCCTCCACGCCCAGCGTCTGCGCAATCTTGGCGATCAGATTCGCGTTGGCCTGATGCATCAAAATCGTGCGCAAGTCCGCCGCCGCCAGCCCGGCGCGCGACAGCACCGCGTTGATCGCCGCCGGCACCTTGCGCGATGCGTGCATGATCACGCTGCGCCCGTTCATGTGCAGTGGCGCTCCAAATTCCAGCCGCAACTCGCTCGCGTTAGACCCGTCCGTTCCCAACTCAAAATCAACAATCCGCGCCCGCCCGCCGTCTCGATCGACGACGCAGGCCCCCGCCCCGTCCCCAAACAACATCGCCGTGCCTTTTTCCATCGGCGCCGTCATCGCCACATCGCTCATCCGCTCGCTCGCCACCACTAGCACCTTGCCCGCGCGCCCTGCCCATCGCTCGGCCTGCGCCAGCGCAAACAGCGCTCCGGCGCTCGCCATTGGCACATCCATCGCAATCGCCTGCGCCGCACCCAACCGGTGCTGGATCTCGGCGGCGGGCCCAGGAAAGCGTCTTTCCGCCGTACCGCTCGAAACAAGGATCAAGCCCAGTTCCCCCACCCCAACGCCGCTGCGCGTCAAGGCATCCAAGCCCGCCGCCGCGCCCATCGCCGCCACGCTCTCCCCATCCCCCGCAAATCGCCGCTCCTCGATGCCGGACATCTCGCGAATCCAATCCGCTTCAACCTCCAGATGTGCGGCCATTTCGGCGTTGGTCACCACCCGTTCGGGCAAGTACTTTCCAAAGCCGCGCAGAAATGCCATCGGCTATTGCAGATTCTCGACATAGCTGGCGATCTTGTCCAGCGTGTCAAACTTGCGCGGGTTCAAATCCGAGTCGGGCACCGTGATTTTGAATTCCGCCTCCAGCGCCGTTACCAGGTCGGTCAGCGCAAAGCTGTCCAGCAAGCCGCTGTCGAAAAGGCTTTCGTCCGTGGCGATGTTTACCGGCTTGCCGGCTACCTTCGCCACAATTTCATTGATTTTGTTTAGCATCGTTATTGTTCGGTCCGCTTTCGCTGAATACTTTCTGCCGGATCTTCCGGAACTCTTCATAGTGCGCGATCAGGTCTTTGTACAGGGTCTCACCCACCAGACGGTAGCCCGCGCCAGTAAGGTGCACAAAGTCCCCCTGCGCAAAGCCCGCGTACACCCAGCGCTTGATCGCGCCATTACCGCCCATGCGCTCGCGCAGATCCCAAAACGCGCCGCCCATCTCGATGGCAACATCGCGCTGCGCCTCGCTGATCATGTCCAGCTTCGGCACCGGTACCCAAACGCGATTGACGCGCTGCGCCCGGTCCGGCGGCCCCACCACTAAAAAACTAGCCCCCGGCGCCATCTCTCGAAAGCGCTGCAACACGCCGCGAAACATCGCGCGATAACTCTCCGGCGTCCAATCTTTGTTGCTCGCCTCATTGGTCCCGTAAGCGAAAACAATCAGCCCCGGGTTGCGCTTCTCAATCAGCTCGCGAAGCTGCTTCTCTTCCCAGCGCAAGCTCAGGCTCGCCTGTGCCCCGTTGATCCCCAGCGTCTCCCAGGTCAGGCCCTGATTGTTTTCGGTAACCCATCCCATCAGCCGCACTGGCGCGTTGCTCGTCGTCTCCACCGTGAAGCGCTTGACACCCAGCGGCGTCGCCATGCTCCAATACCCCGGCCCCAGTTCGCCGTCGGTACTGACGCTGGCCGCCTCGACGCCGTCCACAAACACGCGAAAGCTTCCCCCGCCCGGCTGCTTCAAGTAACTCAGCTCGGCCTTCTCGCCGTCCGCGTCCAGATAAACCATCTCGCCTGCGCGCTGTGCCGCGATCGAGACGCCCCCCAACCCGTAGAAGCCGTCGCTGCCTTTGGTCAGCAGCCCCTCGGTTTCCCATCGCGTGCTCTGCCCGCCCTTGACGTCAAAGCGCCGATAGCCCGCAAAGGGCCGACCGGCGTTGCTGTAGCCGGCGCCGCCATTGCCAAAGCGGCTTTGAAACATCGTCCGCAACTGGTTGGCCCAATCGTCGCTGGCCGTGTGCGAATCGCCATATTGCAACACGTGCAGGCTCTTGCCGGCAGCCTTGTTTTGCTCAAGCTGCCAAAGCTGTTCATAGAAAGGAACCAGCGCGGCAGAGTTCTCGACGGCTGCTGCTGCGACGGCGTCCATAGCCTCGGCTACATATTCCTGCGAGGCAGCCTTCATCTTGGCGCTCACCACCGGAGGGCGCACGGCAATAGGGCGCTTCTTGGCTTTGGTCTTCTTGGCGGCGGCGCTGACTTTCTTCTTCACCGTCGGCTTGGTGGCCGCGCCAGTGAGCAGTCCCCCCAGTCCTAGCGCGAAGATCGCCAATGTAAGTACGCGCAGCATCGTCCAATCTAATCTTCGCAAACCTCCGCCCCCCGATCCGCGTCATACCCAACATGCTCTCCCGCCGCGCCCTTCTTCTGGCCTCCGTCCCCGCCCTCGCCCAGGACGCTACCTTCTCCACCGGCGTAAACATCATTAACCTTCTGGTCAGCGTCCGCGACAAATCCGGTGCCCTCATCCAAAACCTCACTCAGGACGACTTCATCCTCACCGAGACCGGCAAGCCCCAAAAGATCCGCTACTTCTCGCAGCAAACCGACCTTCCCCTGCGCCTGGGCCTGCTCGTCGACACCAGCATGAGCCAGGAAAAAGTCATCCCCGCCGAGCGCGCCGCCGCCTACCGCTTTCTCGATACCATCCTGCGCGAGCGCCAAGACAAGGTTTTCCTGATTCAATTCGACACCCTCGCCCGTGTCCGCCTCGGCTTCAGTTCCTCGCGTCCGCAGCTTGAAAACATCCTCAACGACATCGACACCCCAACGCGCAAAGAGCTTAAGGCAAGCGGCGGGACCGGCACCGCGCTCTTCGACGCGGTCGGCTCCGGCACAGAACTCATGAAGGCCGAAACGGGCCGTAAGGCGCTCATCATTCTCTCCGACGGCGTCGACACTTCCAGCGATCAATCCGTCGCCACCAGCATTGAGCTCGCCCTGCGCACGGACACGCTGGTTTACACGATCTACTTCACAGACCCGGCCTTCTACAGCGCCGCCTTCGGTATGCCCAACGGGCGCGCCATCATGTCCAAAATGTCGAAGGAAACAGGAGCCGGTTTCCTTCGAGGTCTCAAAGAAGCAAAGCATCGATCAGATCTTCACCGCTATCGAGCAAGAACTGCGCAGCCAATACAGCATCGGCTACGTCTCGGATATTCCGGTCGGCTTTCCCGCCTTCCGCAAAGTCCAACTCACGACCAAACAAAAAGGCCTGATTGTGCAAACTCGCGACGGCTATTGGCCCAAACGGGGCTAGGGTTTCTCGCCGGGCTTCAAGCGCCGGAACCCGCCTGTAGCCGCTGGCGGGTCCGCCGGTTTGTCCACGACCGCAGGCTTCACGTCAGCGCTATCGGTCGACTTGTCCGCCGGCTTATCGGCCGCCTTCGCCGCCGTGCCGTCCGCCTTCCGCCACCCTGGCCCTGCGCTCCCCGGCTCATCCACCATCGGCCGCCGCTTCATGCGTGGCGCTTCGCTCGAGCTGTCTTGAGATGTCCGGTCCTGCGCCGTCGAACCCGTCGTCCCCGTGTCAAATACTCCTCCGCCGCCAGACGGGTTCCGCCTGGTAACGCTCGGCGCATTGTCGTCACTCAGCGTCGGGCCGCCGTTGGTAGTGCTGCCCTCGCTCACGATGTAGGTCGGGCGATAACGCAACTCCGCGTCGGGAAAGCGTCGCGACACTCCGCCCACTAGCGCAATCTCCACATTGCGCTGCTCACCCTGTTTGATTCCTTCGGGTGCATTGAAAAACAGCGCATAGCTCTGGCGAATCCGCTCCAGCGTCGTCTCTAGCGCCGATACGTCATCCACCGCCATACTGTCGCCGCCCGAGGCGCGGGCGATCTCGCTCGTCCCGGCAGACTTCAGCCGTCCATTGCCCATAATTACGGGCCCGTTGCCCCCACCGTTGCCACCCGGCATCCTGTTCCCCCCGCTCGGCGTCCGCCGTCCGTTGCCGATCCCGCCACCGCCGAAGATAATGCCGCCCAGTCCACCGCCCCCGCCTCCTGGCCAGCCTCCGCCATTTGTCGTGCCCCCGCCGGTCCTGCCAGTGCGTCCGCCCGGCTGCGGCCAACCGCCGCCTGTGCCCGGAAACTGCTGCCGGTTGCCCATCGCGTCCGGCGCGATCAATGCGCTCATCACCGTATTGGCTTCTTCGAGCGCCCGTTCCACCCGAAACTCGTCGCGCTGAAATTCAGTCATGTCGTCCGTCAGAATCACGATCGCCCGCCGCGCCCCGCGCCGTGCGTTTTTCCTCATGTAATCCGTCGCGTCCAGCATGCCGCGCGTAATGTCCGTGCCGCCGTTGAAATTCTCGCGGCTCAAAAGCTGTTCAAAGCCGCGCACGATCTCGTCATGGTTTGACTTAAAGCCCATGCTCACGCGCGTGTTGCGGTCAAAAACCATAATTGCCACACGGTCGTCGTTGCCCAACTCCGCCATCGCCTCATGAGCCGCGTTCGCAATACGCTCCACGTGCGGGCGCATGCTGCCACTCACGTCCAAAAGCAATACCAGATCCAGCGGTAGATTCTCGCGCGCAAAATTCACGATCTCGCGCACCTGCCCGCCCTCGCGCAGTTGAAAGTCTTCCTTGCGCAGTGTCGAGATCGCCCGATTGCTACGGTCTGCCACTTGAACGTCGACGCGCACCAGCGAGACGTCGCTCTTAAATACAACTGGCGGGTCCTGGAAAGCGCTCAGCGCAGTCGCCAAAACGGTCAGAGCGGAAATGGAACAGACTGTGCGGGGCATTCACTCATTAGAACGCTTCCCAAGCACCCGTCGTTTCCCTCTTTACAATTGACGGGCTGTTTTTGCCGTCTTATAGCGGTTGTAGCCGTCTAGAATCGCCTTGTATAAAAGATTCCCAATGATTTTCGCCCCGCTCGGCATCGGATGGATAAAATCCGCGCCCACCAACCTTGGTTCGGCGGCATACCATTTGGCCATGGTTCCGTTCCCGCCCATCGCCTCAAAAGTGTTGAAAAACGCAACACCTTCGTTGGCCGCGATCTTGCGCTCCATCTCCACCAATCGCTGCAGAGCGGGCACCGTCTCAATCTGTCCACTTGCATTTCGCTCCCCTCGGTCCATCGGGCTCATCACCAAAATGCTTTTGCCCGGCAGCGCCTCCCGAATTCGATGGATCGTATCGCGCAGTTCCTTCTCAAACACCTTGTCCACAAACGCCGCGTACACGCTTTCATTGGTGCCGTAGTTGATCACCACCACGTCGGGCGAATAATGCTGTAACTCCTTGGCCCAGTGCTCGGGCTTTAGAAACTTCGCCAACACGCTGATGTAAGCCCCGTTCAACCCAAGGCTGTCGTAAATCACACCGTTCGTCCCCCGCAGAAACTGTATGCCAAACAACCGCAGCGCCCCGCCCTCCCCGCGGACGATAACTTCCTTGCAGTCCGCCGGCATCGTGAATTCGGCAAAGCCCTCGCCCGGCTCCCCGTCCGTAGCCCGCTCGCCTAGCCGTCCCCCGCAGGCTTCCACCGCAAAGCTTCCGCCCCCCGGCTGTTGCCAGTAACTGATTTCTAAACTCGCGTAGCCGTCCTCCTTCAGGCGAAAGCGCGCCCGCGATCCGGCTCCCCCTTTAAAGCTCACCCCGCCGTAACCGTAATAACCATCGCGATTCTTCGTCAGGTTCGACGCCTCGATGTCCCACCCGCTCGAATCGCTATCCACCCCTCGATGTCCGTACCAGGCCCACGGCTTGGCGATTAGATAGTAGCCGTGGCCTGCGTCGCCAAAGCGTTTTTGCAGCAGCGCCCGGACGTCTGCGGTAATCAAATCCGCTGTCGTCGGGGAATCTCCATAATGCGCCAGCCGAACCGTCGCCCCAGGCTCTCCCGCCTCCACCCGCTCAATCGCCTGATAGAACGCGCTTAGGCTTCCCGTTGGGTCGCTCAAGGGCTCAACCGCCATGCGGGAACCGCTCTTTTCCAGCGCCCTGCCCGGCTTCAGCTTAAACTCCGCCGCCACTATGGGGTCGCGCGGGCTAACAACGCTCGGACGGAACTCGGCCACTTGGCTCACCGCGTCCCAGTCCATCAGCCGGTAATTGGCCCATCCGGGCGTCAACTCCAAGGCCACGACCATCGCAATCAGGCAGCCAACACTAAGCGCGGTTTTGAGAGGAAATTCCATTTAGAACTGTGAATACACAAAAGGCGCGTTGCCCGTAGCGGCGACATACTTGATGCTCATGGCCAGCATTGCCAGCAGCAGCGCCTGTACAAAGAAGGGTACGCGCGCAAACGCGCCCTCGGTCGCCTCCAGCCAGCGCTTCGGCGCATAGTGGCCCGCGATGCCGATCGCCCCGATCGTTAACAACGCGCCACTGATGTTGGCGGTAGACAAGGTCAGGCTGTAGATCTGCCGCAACACATCCAAGGCGTTCTCCAGGCCCGAAGCTCGAAAAGGAATCCAGCACAGACAAACAAACTGCACCGTCCAGAATGTGGCTAGAACGCGGCTGAGCGCGGAATCCCATTTGTTGGCCCCCCGCCAAGCCTGCCAAGCCCGGCACAGCGCCAGTCCTACGCCATGCAGCGCACCCCAAATCACAAAGTTCCAGGTTGGCCCGTGCCAGAAGCCGCCAATCGCCATTGTCAGCGTCAAGGCGACATACGGCATCCATTTGCCGCGCAACCCCGGAAACGAAAAGTAGACATAGTCACGCAGCCAGCTCGACAAGCTGATGTGCCAGCGCCGCCAAAAATCGGCAATGTTCGCGGCCGCATAAGGCATGTTGAAATTCTGCGGAATCTTCAGCCCCAACAGCAACGCACTGCCGATGGCAATGTCGCTGTAACCCGAAAAATCAAAGTAGAGTTGCAGCGCATATCCGTACACTCCAGCCAGTACCTCCAGGCCGCTATATAGCTTCGGAAAGTCAAACACCCGATTCACCAGGTTCTCGGCCAGATAGTCTGCGACGAGTAGTTTTTTCATCGCGCCCAACCCGATCAGGAACAGCGCCCGCCCGCCGTCAGCCGCTGTCAGCTTCTTGGGCTTCTCCAGTTGCGCGATCAGATTGGAAACGCGTGTGATCGGACCGGCGACGATGGCCGGGAAAAAACTCACAGCCGCAAAGTGAGCAAGGATGCTGGGTGTCGCCTTGGCGTCGCGCCGGTAAACGTCAATCGTGTAACTCAAAGCCTGAAAGCAATAGAAACTTAAGCCCAGCGGAAAGATCCACTTCCAACTCTTATCCCAGGCTGGCATGTATTTGAACGAGATCAAGATGCCGATGTTAGCCGCCAGGCTAATCCCCATCAGCACCCGCCGCCGCCACGCCTGCTTGTTCTCCTGCATCCCCAGGGCGCAGACATAGTCGATCAGACTTACCGCCGGAATCAAAAACAGATAGAACAGGTCCCAACGCGCGTAGAAAAAATAGTTGGCCGCGAGAACGACGGCCAGCGCCGGTGTACGCCAACGCGCCACAGCCCAGTAAACAAAAAAGACCCCCGCCAGGAAGACGAAGTAAGTCGATGACGTATTCAGCAACCGTGTGACTCTACTACTTAGTAACTCTTGGTGAACTTGTTACGCTGATTGGTCACCGTGAAGTGCCCGTCCGTCTTCGCCGTCACCTCGACGTTAAACCCGCCCGGCGCGGTCAGATTGGCGATGTAGGGATCTTCCACGTTGTGATCCTTGCCGGCGTTTACCGAGTAGTGCAACTGCCAAAAATTCTGCAAGCCCGGCGCGGCGCGCAAGCTGTCGATGGCCGGCGCCTCGCCGCCCTTCTTGTCGCCATTGTTCATCACGATCGCCTTTGCCCCCAGAGCGTGCGTCAGCGCTGGGTTGTTGCTGGCCCAAAGCCCATGATGTGTCGACAAATACAGGTCCACTTTGCCTACCTTGTTTACCGGGCAGGCAACTTCCGTCTCTTTGTTCCAGGTCAAGTCGCCAAGATCGAGAAAACGAAACTCGCCAAACTTCAATAGGATTCCCACGCTGCGCGCGTTCTCTCCCTTGTCAATTTCCTTCTTGGTGGCCGCGCCGCAAAGCTGGTTGTCGCCCGCGCCGCGCGCCAGGCTGGAGGCACCAACGATCGTCTGCCCCGCCGCCGTCACCACTTCAATGTCCAAACCAGCGATCGGGATACGGTCCCCGGCTTTAAGAACCGTCTCTTTGCTCTTGGTCTTGGCCTCGTCGTACATCTTGGTCAACTGATCGGGGCCTTTACCGGTCTCAATGTTTTTGCCGTGGCTCAGCAGATTCACCACCGGCAGCTTGTCCATCAGCGTCGTGATGCCGCCCACATGGTCGGTGTGAAAATGCGTAATCAGCAGCCAGTCGATCTTCTTGATCTTGTTCTTCTTGGCGACCGCCGCGATACGTTCGGCGTCGCGGCTGTTGTTACCCGGCCAGCCGGTGTCGATCAGCAGGCTCTCCCCTTTGGGCGTCACGATCAACGTGCACTGCCCGCCTTCGACATCGATGAAGAAGATCTTCAGATCTTTCGCCTGGGCGCTCATCAGGCACAGCACTGCCGCCGCAAACCACATAAATAGCCGTCGCATTTATCCAAACTATCACTGTGCAGATCCCGTATACACTGTTGAGAACGCCGAGGGGGATCAAAAACATGCCATTTTGCAACAAGTGCGGTTCAGAGGTTCAACCGGCCGACCAGTTTTGCGGTCGCTGCGGCTCGCCGCAGTCATTCCAAGGCGGGCCATCGACCGGCCCTAAGGCAGCCAAACGCAAGCTCCCCGATTATTTTTCGACGCTCGACGCCCACACCGCGTCGATCCTCTGCTACATCCCCATCATCGGCGGAGTCTTCTCGATATTCGTACTGGCGGCAGAACGTTTTCGTCGCGACAACCTTGTGCGCTTCCACGCCTTTCAGGGACTGTATCTTTTCGTCATCTGGCTAATCCACGCTTGGGTACTGCAGGGCATTCTTTACGAGACGATCCCCCGCGCCTACGTAATTTCCCGCGCCATCAAGCTTGCCCTGACTGGTGCCTGGATCTTCATGCTTTACAAAACCAGCCAGCGCGAAATGGTCCGGATCCCCATCATCGCCGAACTCGCCGATAAGTCCGTCGCCGAACAGCGCTGACGCTACAATCGCCGCGCATTCAAGGATAATAGCGGGTGGTGGATTCTCTCTCTCCATTTGAGCGATCGGCGATCGTGGCGCGCGATCTGCCCGGTTGCTGCGACCGAGCCAGAATGCCGAAATCGCACGTTGATTTCTGGACGCAAAAGCTCGACAAAAATAGAAAGCGTGACGAAAAGAACAGAAGGGCGCTGGTACGGGCCGGCTGGCGAGTTCTGACGATTTGGGAATGCCGGCTAACAGCCGCTGCCCGCCTCGAATCGCGAATTAGGAGCTTTCTCGATGCATAACGTTGAACTGCGCAGCGTTGAGCTATTTGCCGGGGCGGGGGGATTGGCCATCGGGATGGCCAATGCCGGCTTTGAACACGCGGCCGTGATTG
>JANXUM010000025.1 GCA_025356215.1 Bryobacter sp.
GCTATTTTAAGATTTCTCACGCGCCCTACTTCGCACAAACCAAGCCACTTACCCGCCAACCCCCAAAAGCGATGGTTCGAATCCGCCCCCGCGCTCAGTATCATGACATGTCGAAAGGAATCACAACATGTCTACAGAGAATCAGATCGCGGCCAACCGCGCCAACGCTCAGCTCTCCACTGGGCCAACCACCGCTGCGGGCAAAGCCAAAGTAGCCGCCAACGGCCTCACCCACGGCCTCAACTCCAACCCCGAGACCCTCTTCGCCGCTCACCCCGACCAAGAGGAAGCCTACCGCACCCTCGCCCAAAAGCTCCGCAAAGATTGCCAGCCGGAAACAGCGATCGAGGACGAAACCTTCCAACTCTACGCCTGGTCGATGTTCCAGACCAAGCGCGCCCAGCACATCGAAATGCTCGGCCAGGATCGCTGGCTCGAAGACCCCGACGACGCCAAGAAGTTCTCCCAAATGGAACGCACCATGAAACTCGGTGCCATGCTGGAGCGCCGCGCCGCCCGCGCCCTCAATGAACTCCGCAAGCTCCAGCGAGACCGCTTCGCCGCCTACGAGGTCTACGCCGAACACTGCGTCATGGGCAAAGAGGTCAACATCCCCAAGAGCCTCCCCACCGCCGACATCCGCAAAACCGACCTCGGCCACACCAGTCCCAACTACATCGCCCAGTTCCTGCTCTATCAAACCAAAGAAGTTAAGGACACGGCCAAGCGCATGTTGAAAGAAGCAAAAAGCAAACCCAATGTCGAAGCGGCACCCGGCGACAACCCCTTCGCCAACCTCAGCATCGAGGAGTTACTCCGGATCGCAAAAGAAACCGGCCTCAGCAAATAGGAAGGGGACTGTCCGCTCTGGGACTGTCCCCCTTTGGGGTATGCGATTCCAAGCACCCCGTGGGCGCCAACAAACAAACCAAAGCCAACCGTCCCGCAGATCTTTGACAACCTGCTGCCAGCTTCCTAACTCACTTAAGGCGGAGCCACCCCGCTCCGCCCTACGGAATCCCGACTGCCGCTTACCCGTACTCAAAGCCCGCAATTCCGTAAACTTGCTTCGATCTCCGTCCCTCCCCCAGCGACATCCGCATCAGCCGCCGCGCCGGGCGAAACCCCAGGTACCAAGCCAAGCTCCGCGCGTCGCTGAACTCCGGCAACAAATCCCAGTACGCCCCCACCCCATCCACCTGCCGCAGTAACTCCCGCGCCACCTCCCGCGAAGGCGCAACGATCGGACCAAGGTAACTACGCACCGCGCCCGTCCGCGCCATCATTGCGCCCCTGTCGTTTGTCCAAACCAACCCGTCGCGCGCCAACGCTCGCAACACCGGATCCTCGCCTTCATAAGACCCATTCCCGGCAACGGGCAGAGGCCCACCCTCCCGCTCCCAGCGCTCTACCGGCTGCTCATCGACAAACCCAAACTCGCGATACAGTGCCGCGCCCGCTTCCGTTGCGTCGAGCTTAATCTGCGCGACCCCCAACCCGCGCAAGCGGCGGATGATCTCCCCCACCAATTGCCGCGCCAAGCCCCGCCCGCGATATTCCGGCAGCGTCAACACCATCCCGATCCAGGCCACCTCAGTGCCGTAACAAACAGCCGTCGCGCTCGCCACCAGCTTCCCGTCCACACCAAACCCGAGACACAACTCCGGGCTCAACTCCAACATCCGCCCCCAATCCCGCTCCGTCTGGTTCCACCCCGCCGCCCCACTCAGCGCCATCATCTCCCTAAGTGGAAACTGTTGAAGCCGAACCGGTGTCAGAATCGTCATTGGAGTATCCATGCGTCAATCTATAAGTCTCATCAGCGCCGCGCTCGCGCTGCAATCCGCCTTCGCCGCCGAACTGCCGGTCCGTAAGGTCATCCTCTACAAGCATGGCATCGGTTACTTCGAGCGGGGCGGGGAAATCCCCGCCGGCCAATCCGCCCGTCTCGATTTCAAGGCCGCCGAGATGAACGACGTGCTCAAGTCGCTCACCATCAACGACCAAACCGGCAACTCCGTCGCCGGCGTCCGCTACGATTCGAGCCTACCCTTGGCCGCCAAGCTCGCCGAGTTTCCCTTCAAGCTGGGCGACCGATCCCCGCTCACTGACTTTCTTGATCAGCTCAAAGGCGCCAAGATCGAAATGAAGTTCGGACAAACCACGGTCAACGGCCAGATCGTCGGTGCCCGCACGGCGCAGGGCCACGACAAGCCCCAGACCACAACTGACACAATCACCGTACTTACCAGCACTGGTGAAATCCAAAGCTTTGACCTCGGCTCAGCCTCGTCCGTCAAGTTATCCGACCCCGAGCTCCAGTTACAACTAAGCGAGTACTTACGCTCCCTAAACGCCTCCCGCAGCCGCGAGCAAAAGAGCGTCTACGTAGATTCTGCCCGCGACGCGGCGCGTAAGCTTAGCGTCGCCTACACCATCCCGATGCCGATCTGGAAGTCGAGCTACCGCCTGGTCCTCGATGCCGGTGCGGCAAAAAAGCCAATGCTCGAAGGCTGGGCGATCATCGACAACACCACCAACGAAGACTGGACGCGCGTCGACCTCAGCGTCATCTCTGGACGCCCCATCAGCTTCATCTCGAATCTCTACGCGCCCAAGTACCTGCAGCGCCAGGTCGCCGAGCTTGAAGAAGACAAGCCGCTGGCCCCGGTCATGTACAAGAGCGGGCAGGTGTCGGGCGTGGCGGGCGGGTTGCCCGGGGGGCTGGGTGAACTTCGATCAAAACGCTTTGAAACCGTCGCCGCCGCTCCAATGTTGCAAGCCGATAGCGTGAATGTATCCGCTGTGCAAATCGACAACACCACCCGCGAAGCAGGCGAACTCTTCGAGTACCGCTTCAACCAACCCGTCAACGTCAAGCGTAACGAGTCGGTCATGCTGCCCTTTGTCCAGCAAGAGATCGCCGCCCGCAAGCTACTCATCTACTCGGAGAACTCCGGTCGCGAGAACCCCCTCAACTCCGCCGAACTCACCAACTCCACTGGCAAGACCCTCGATGGCGGCCCGATGAGCGTCTACGACGGCGGCGTCTACGCGGGCGAAGCTCTCGTCAACACCTTCAAGGCCGGCGACAAGCGCCTCCTCAGTTACGCCAGCGACCTCGGCACCCGCGTCATCGAAGACGCCAACGAATCTCCCCGCTTGCTGCGCGAAGTCAAAGTCTCGGACGCCCAAATCACCCAGCGCTTCACAAGCGAAGTTACTAAGACTTACAAGATCAGCAACGTAGACAAGAAGCCGAAGACCCTCATGATCGAGCACGCCATCCGCTACGACTACAAGCCAGTCGGGTTGAAACCCACCGAGCAGACCGCCACCCACTACCGCTTTGAAGTAAAACTCACCGGTGAGCCGACGCAGGCGCTCACCGTCAAAGAGGAGCGCACAATTTCAGATACCA
>JANXUM010000046.1 GCA_025356215.1 Bryobacter sp.
ACGCCACTGAAGTTATCGATCGCCTTCTTGCCTAGCCAGATTCCTCCCACAACCAAGATCAGCAGCAGCGATCCGACGCCGATCAAAATCATCTTCAGCAAGCTCATGCCGCCGGACTTCACGGGCGCGGGAGGCGGAGGCGGCACGCCAGCGGCAGCCACCGTCGGGGCCTTCAGCATTTCCATGGTTGCGTCCATTTCCCCCGGCTCGATGGAACGCGGCCGGTACAACACCCCTGAGTCGCTGAACTGCTTGAGGCCCAACAAAACGCGATGCAGTTCGTCCATCGTCTGAAAGCGCTCGTCGGGCTCCTTGCGAAGACACTTCCAAACCGCCTGCGCCAATTCGGGCGGTACATCGGGCGCCAGTTCCTGCAGTGCCTGCGGTTCGTCGCGCAAAACGCTCGTAAGGATCATTGCGCTGCTGCCACCGGCGAAAGCTCGCTGCCCGGTCGCCATCTCATACATCACTGCGCCAAACGAAAAAATGTCAGAACGCGCGTCTACTTTTTTACCCTGTGCCTGCTCAGGCGACATGTAGGAAAGCGTGCCCATGATCGAGCCTTCCACCGTAAGTGGCGCCTCGCTTGTGGCGTCAGGATCGTTGGGCGCTTCGGTCTCGGTTAGTTTCGCCAAGCCGAAATCGAGAATCTTCGCAAAGCCGCGATCGGAGATGATGATGTTGCCGGGCTTGAGGTCGCGATGAACAATGCCGGCTGCGTGTGCGGCCGCAAGTCCATCGGCGATCTGCACGCTGTATTTCAACACCTGCGGGAATCGCATGCCCCCACGCGGGATCAAATCGATGAGCGTCTTGCCTGGCAAATACTCCATCACCATGTAGTCCGCGCCGTCTTCCTCGATGATGTCGAAGATGGTGATGATGTTGGGATGGTTCAGTGCCGAGGCTGACTGCGCCTCAATGATAAAGCGGCGGCGGCGCTCGTCGTTGCCCCTGGCTGCGGCCAACAGCGCCTTGACGGCAACCATCCGGTTGAGCTTCAAGTCTTTGGCAAGGTAGACCTTGCCCATGCCGCCGGAGCCGATCTCCTGCTGCACCTCGTACTGTCCGCGAATCGTTTGCCCCAAACGTGAAGTATCTCAGATCCAAATGAGCCGCTCAAGGGCACACGTAGGCGAAATTGTCGAATCTGTCCTTGCATCCCTAAATTCGCTCTGATACGATGCATTCACTTTTATGCATCAATCAAGCAAGCTGATCGTCGCAATGCTGCTCTCCTTCGCAGTGGCAGGCACGCTTCCCGCTCAGTCCATCTTTGGCACCATCACCGGGATTGTGTCCGATCCAACGGGAGCGGTCGTCACAAAGGCCAGCGTCAAATTGCGTGACCAGCAATCCGGGTCCCTTCGTTCGGCGACGGCTAATTCCGAAGGCTTCTATACCTTCATTTCAGTTCCCCCTGGTGCTTACCAGCTCACCGTCACCCACGCGGGCTTTGAAACGTTTCGCGCAAGTGACATCGCACTGACCGGCGGCGACAAGCTGAACATCAACGTCACGCTGAAGATCGGCAACACTTCGAACGTAATCGAGGTCTCAGCCGCCACCGACGTGCTCACCCCGATCGACAATGGAGAAAAATCGAACAAACTCACGAGCAAAGAGCTGGAGAATTTTATCCAGGTCGGCAGCAACGCCGCCGAGTTCCTGAAGATCATGCCGGGCTTCGCAATTTCCAACGGCACTTCCAATACCGCGGGCTACGATGGCCAGACGATGGGAATCAATGGCAACGGTGGCGGTGGCAACCAGAGTCCACTGAATGGTGCCTACTCGTACAACGGCCTACCGGGCAACTCGCTCGACATCACCTCGGACGGAGCGCACGTCTCTGATCCGGGTTGCAACTGCGCGACGCCCGTAAATCCGAATTCTTCAATGATCTCCGAGATCAAGGTGAACATGTCCAACTTCAGCGCCGAGAACCAGAAGGGCCCAGGCGTGATCAGCACCGTCGCCAAAGGCGGAGGCAATAATTTCCATGGTTCGGCTTTTATGGATGCCAGGCATTTCGCGCTCAACTCGAATGACGCGCTGTCGAATTTCAGCGGCGTCGCCCGCCCTGAGAATAAATACTACTATCCCGGCGGCAACTTCAGCGGGCCCGTGTTGTTGCCCTTCACTCGATTCAACAAGAACCGCGACAAGCTCTTCTTCTTCACGGGCTACCAATTCTTCTACCAAGTGCTAGACACCGGACTGCTACGCTCAACCGTGCCCACGTAAGGGATGCGCGACGGCGATTTCTCTCCGGCGGAGCTAGCCAAACTAGGCACAATCACAGCCTCAGGATCGGCCCCCAGTCAAATCAACGCAAAGAATCTTGCTCTCTATCCCGGCGGGATTCTCCCCAAAAGCCTCATCGATCCCAACACCCAAGCACTGATGCGGAACTATCCGCTGCCCAACGCCAACCCAAATGCGACCGGCGGCTACAACTGGCTCGATGACCTGCTGTTCAATCAAAACAACATCCAGTGGCTCACTCGTATCGATTACAGCATCAGCGATAACACCAAGCTTTTCGTCCGCTACAACCTGCAAAAAGAAACTCAGCTCTTTCCGATCGGACTCTGGTCCGCCACCAAGACCCAGGCGCTTCCCTACCCTACGCCGATTGAAGGCAGAAACCAGTCACACTCCATCAGCGCCTCGCTAACGCACGTTTTCAATCCGACGATGACCAACGAGGCGGTATTCGGATATACCTATATCGCTTTCCCGAATGTATTCAAAGACCCCACCAAAGTGGATCGCAAGAACGTCGGTTACAACTACCAAGGCCTGTTTAAAAACGGCGTAACCCAGTTACCAAACATTGCCGCCTCAGGTGAGGTTGCCTCCATCGGCACCAATGGCGGCTTTGAGGTCGGCGGTTCGGCTCGCGGCCTTTACGCCGACAAATTCATGCCCAGCTTCAGCGACACAGTATCCAAGCTTTGGGGCAAACACACATTTAAGGCCGGAATCTTCTGGGAGAACATACGCAATACCCAGCCCAACAGTTCGAACACACAGGGAAGCCTTTCCGTAACCAACACAAACTCCAATTCACTCGGCAACGCCTACGCCGATTTGCTCGTGGGAAACCTCAACTCATACACGGAATCCAGTTTCAACCGAATCAATGACATCTCTTACCTCACAGTGGAGGGCTTCTTACAGGATTCCTGGAAAGTAAATAAACGGCTCACGCTGGATCTGGGCGTCCGCATCACACACTTTACGCCATGGGCGGATAATCTTGGCTTCGGCTTCGCCGTATTCGATTACTCGCAGTACAAGACTACTTGTCTGCCCGTGCAATATTGTGGGTTCACTTGGAACAAACGCGACTCCAAAATTCCACTCGGTGGATTCGCCACTCCCGGCGGTTTTCTCCAGCCGCGCTTTGGAATCGCATATGACCTCTTCGGCAATGGCAAAACGGTCTTGCGCGGCGGCTGGGGTCGCTACGCATATCACTCCGGCCAATTCACCACCGGGTTGAATGTATCAGCGGGGACACAAACGGTCACGCTGACGAACAATCAAGGCCCCGGCAACACCCCATTGCAGGCGAGGCAGCTCGACACCCTCAACTTCAGTACATCGGCTCTCTCCCTCGGTGCCGTAGATCCCAAGGACAGCTTGAACCCGGTCACGGACAGTTACAGCTTTACGATCTCGCAGCGCGTGCCCTGGTCGGGCCTTTTGGAGGTCGCCTACGTCGGTAACCAGAGCAAGAACCTAGCGAATGCGGCTGGCGTTGGCAGCGACATCAATCGCGTCCCTGTTGGCGCGATGCTGTCGTCCAATAACAATGGAGTCGATCCCGCCTCGCTGGTGGCGAACAATTTCCGCCCGCTGCTGGGCTTCTCGGACATCAACATTGCCGTCCACAATCTCTACGCGAATTACAATTCGGCGCAAATCAAATATCTTCGCGCCAGAGGACGCGCGGTCATCAACATGAACTACACTTTCGGCAAGGCGATGGGTATCCTCAATCCGAGCCTCGACCAATTCAATCTCCAGAACGATTACGGCGTTCAGGCAAACAACCGAACTCATATCTTCAACGCTGCATATTCCTACGAGCTGAAGAAATTCACGGGGAACAAGCTCGGAGGGGCATTCATCAATGGGTGGCAGATCTCGGGAGTTACCCAAGTTCAAAGTGGGGCAAATCTCACGGGCCAGCGCGGCCAGACTTTCGGCCTCAATACGAACGGATACAAGATTCCCGGCACCACCTACAACGTCAGCACCACCTCGCTGCTGGGTACGCCCAACATTACCCTCTCGCCGCTGGTCACCTGCAACCCAACCTCGAATCTGGCGCCGAATCAATATCTCAATCCAAGTTGCTTCGCGATTCCAACCCAACTCGGACAAAACGGACCGACTACCCTTCCGGTGGTCTACGGCCCCGCTTTCTTCAATTCCGACCTCGGCATTTTCAAAAATTTCTCAATTCGCGAAAAGATGAAACTCCAGTTCCGGGCCAACGCCTATAACTTTATGAATCATCCGCTGTGGTCCTTCAACGGCGCCAATCTGAATCTGGGCTTCAACGGAACCACCGGCCTGGTCAACACTCCGCTCTTCGGCACTGTCACCAACAAACAGGGCAAGCGGGTCGTGCAGCTAGCTGTGAAGTTCAACTTCTAAAACTGTTCGTGCGGCTGTACATCACATTCCTGATCTTGCTTTGTTTGAGTTGCCAAGCACAACTATCCGACTTCGAAGGCACGTTGAAGGAAGCGATTGGTAAGCATCAAGCCGGCGACATCGACGGTGCGATTGTCTTGTACCGCCGCTATCTCACGTCCCGACCGGGTTCTTTCCTGGTGCTGTCCAACTTGGGTGCGGCCTACGCCCGCGTGGGCCGATTCGAAGACGCAATCGCCCAATATCGAATTGCGCTGAAGCTTACGCCCGCAAACCCGTCGATTGAGTTAAATCTCGCGCTTGCCTACTACAAGACGGGCCAGACGGAACGAGCGGCTGCGGGCCTTTTAAAGCTCCATGTGGCAAAGCCGGACGAGCTACAGCCGACGCTGCTGTTGGCCGACTGCTGGCTGGCGATGGGTCGAAACAAAGAAGTGGCTTCTCTTCTCCGGCCTTGGTCCAGCAAAGAGCCAGTCGACCTGGCAATCTCCTACATGCTTGGCACGGCGCTGGTTCGGGACAATCGCGTTGCCGAAGGACAGCTCTGGGTCGACCGCATTCTGCGCAACGGCGATTCCGCCGAAGCGCGCCTCTTGCTGGGAACCGCCAAGTTGTCGGCGCAGGAATATCCTGCGGCGCTTGTGGACTTGACCAAAGCCGTCGAACTCAACCCGACGCTTCCCGATGCACAAACATATCTTGGACAGGCGCTGCTGGGCACCGGCGATTCCGAGAATGCGGCAATCGCCTTCCGAAAAGCGATTGCCTCCAATCCAAACGACTTCTCCGCCAACGTCCAACTGGCGATGCTTGCAAAGCAGGACGACAACTTTGAGCTCGCGCAGACTCACTTACAAAAGGCGTTGCTGGTCAGACCTGGGGACTTGGGTGCGCGCTACGTCGCCGCCACCGTCGATCTTCAACAGGGAGATCGGCTTCCCGCCAAAGTCGATGCCGCGCGGATTGCACTGGAATCTATCGTCAGGCAAGCTCCGTCATTTACAGAGGCGCACGTTACGTTGGCAACCGTCTATTACCGGCTCCAGCGAAAACTGGACGGCGACCGCGAGCGGGCCATTGCCCAGCGCTTGACCGCCGCCGCACAACAGAAGCAGCAACAGGGCTTGAACGTCAAATGAAGAAGTTACTTGCGATCGCCGGCGCGGTGCTTCTGCAAGCCGCTTCGCCGGGCGATTGTGCGCCGTGCCACGCCGCACAGACCGCCAGCTTCGGCGGGTCGCGCATGACACACGCACTCGCCACGGCGAACGACAGTTCGGTCCTCGCAACCAATCGAGACCTGTCGACGACGATCAGCGGCTACTTCTACCAACTCAAAAACGGAACCTATACGGTTTCCAATGGGAATGAGAAACTGAGCGTGTCCCTGGCCTGGGCCTTCGGCTCGGGTCGTACTGGCCAAACGTACTTGTTCGAGTACGAAGGCCGTTGGCGAGAAAGCCGGGTGAGTTACTATCCCTCCACCGAGAGCCTTGACCTGACGATCGGCGCTCAGTCCATCGCGGCAAAAACTCTTGCCGATGCCGCAGGCCGTTTACTGTCTTCCCGCCAAGCGGCGGAATGTTTTGATTGCCACGCCGCCGACGCCAAAACGACGATCCGCCCCGGCGTACAGTGCGAGCGCTGCCACGGGCCATCGCAATCCCATATCGCCGGAGCCGCAATCAAGTCATTGAAGTCCCTCACCTCAGAGCAAACTTCCAACTTCTGCGGCCAATGCCATCGGACCTGGTCGCAGGTTACGATTGAGGGTCCGCGCGGCATCCAAAACCTCCGCTTTCAGCCCTACCGGTTGACCAATAGTAAGTGCTACGACGCTGCGGACTCGCGTATCGCGTGCACCGCCTGCCATAATCCCCACCAAGCTCTTGCAACTGCTGCCGCTTTTTATGACGCCAAGTGCTTGGCCTGCCATTCCAAAGCGTCTAAGCACATTTGCAAAGTCGCCAGAGCCGATTGCGCTTCCTGCCACATGCCGCGGCTGGAGCTTCCCGGCGCGCACGCAAAGTTCACAGACCATCGCATCCGCGTCGTCAAGCCCGGTGAGCGATACCCTGACTGATACACGATGAATCTTACGCGCCGACATCTACTCGCGCTGGGCCTGGGAGCGGCGGCCCCGCCCTCCTCGCCTGTTTTCGAGCAAATTCCGCCGAGTGCCAGCGGTATCGTCTGGACCCACGACAACGCCCTCTCCGACCAGCGCTACCTCCCGGAAGCTCTCGGCCCAGGCTGCGCCTTTCTCGATTACGACAACGACGGCTGGATGGATATCTACCTCGTCAACAGTGGCCCGTGTGACTTCTTCAAGCCTGCCAAGCCACTGCGGAACGCGCTGTATAAGAACAATCGCGACGGCACCTTCACCGATGTGACAGAGAAGGCTGGCGTGTCCGGAGGCAACTTTGGCTTGGGAGTCGCCGTTGGCGACTACGACAACGACGGCTGGCCGGATATTTTCCTAACTGGTTACGGTAAGTGCATTCTTTATAAAAACAACCGTGACGGCACTTTCAGCGATGTTACTCGCAAGGCGGGCCTTGAAACACTCGGCTTCACCACCAGCGCGGTCTGGTTCGATTACGACAACGACGGAAAGTTGGATCTTTTCGTTTGCAGTTTTGTCGACTATGGCCCCACCGCGCACCGCTCCTGCGGCGACAACAGCCTCGGCAAGCATTACTATTGCATTCCGCGCTTCTTTAAACCCACCGCCAGCTTCCTCTATCGCAACAACGGCGACGGCACCTTCACTCCAGTCCAAGCCGGTACGGCGATTGGACAGTCGCTTGGCAAAGGCCTCGGCGTAGTCGCCACCGACATCGACAATGACGGACGCATGGATCTTTTCGTCGCCAACGACACCGTGCAGAATTTCCTATTCGTCAACCGCGGCCTAAATCCCAGAACCGGCAAGTGGAACTTTGATGAAATTGCGCTACCGGCCGAGGTCGGCTTCAGTGCCGGCGGCCAACCGCGCTCCGGGATGGGCGTCGATTCGGCCGACGTCTTCGGCAGTGGTTTCCAGGACCTCTTCGTCGCCAATGTCGATCAGGAGATGTTCTCGCTCTACCGGAATATGAAGAACGGGAGCTTCCGCGATGTCGCTCACCTAAACGGGCTGACCCAATCCACCCGGCTACTCAGCGGCTGGGGTCTTAAGTTCTTCGATTATGACAACGACGGCTCACTCGATCTCGTTCTGGCCAACGGCCATCCCGACGACATGATTGAGAGTTACTCTCCGGCTGTAAAATACCGCGAGCCTCTGCTGCTGTTTCATCAAGACGCCGGAAAGTTGCGCAATGTGAGTGCCGATGCCGGCCCCGCTTTTCAGGCCGCACATTCCGCACGGGGCCTCGCCGTAGGGGACTTCAACAATGACGGGCGGCTGGACCTATTGGTCGGAGTCAATGGAGGAGCGCCCCTCTTCTTAAAGAACAATTCCGCAGCCGCCAACAACTGGCTCGGTCTCAAGCTGGAAGGCGTAAAGTGCAATCGCGACGCGATCGGCGCGAGGATCCGTTGGTCCGCCGGAGGCGTTGTCCGTTCCCGTCTCAAAACGGGGGGCGGTAGTTACCTGTCCTCTCACGATCCTCGCGAGATCCTCGGCATCGGGGCAGTGCCTGCGATCGATTGGGTCGAGATTGTGTGGCCAAAACCCGGCGCCGGAACCCAACGGCTCAACCGGCCGCCGCTCAATCGATATCTGTCCGTCAAGGAAGCTGTCAAGGAAGCCTGAAATCGAAGTTGGGATGCAGTAGACTCAAGGGATTCATCATGCCCGGTCTGCTCCGACTGTCGATCATCACACTCTCTTTGGCCGCTGCGGTTCCCGCCTTCCAAAATTCCGATCCCGGCTGCCCGCGCTACCCCAGCGCCATGCGCACCGAACAGTTGGACATCCTTGAACTCGACCGCGCTTTCCAAGCCTATTCCCGTCGCGCAGCCAAGACCCAAGTGGGTCAAAAGCCCGCCGCGACCTACGCCAACTTCGTCGATCAGCGCCTTTTCGACAAAATGGCAAACGACCAAGTTACCCCCGCCCCGCGCAGTTCCGACATCGAGTTTCTCCGCCGCGCCAATGTCGACCTGACCGGTCGCATTCCAACTCCCGAAGCCGCTCAGAGCTTCCTTGAATCCTCAGACCCCGACAAGCGCGCAAAGTTGATCGAGACGCTGCTGGCTTCCCCGGCCTTCACCGATCAAATCACCACCTTCTTCGCGAATAAGTTCAAGGTCACCCGTTCCCACGAATCCATCGGTAACGAAGGCCGCAATACTTTCTACGAATTTCTCCGCAAGGCCATCGCTGACGACCGCCCTTACAATCAGTTTGCTCGCGAGCTCATCGGCGCGGCAGGCGAAGTTGACTCGGTTCCCGGCACCCAATTCTTCGCCCGCTGGATGGACGTCAACGGCCCGATTCAAGATTCCTGGGACGATACCACCGACAAGATAACCACAACGTTTCTTGGCTACAAGACCGAATGCGTTTCCTGCCACAACGGTCGCGCCCACTTGGAGAAGATCAACCTCTTCCTCACCAAACGCACCCGTCTCCAGTTCTGGCAGATGTCTGCTTGGTTAAGCCGCATGACTTACGTTCGCTGGTCGGATGACAACATCGGCTTCCGCCCGCGCATCATCATTGCCGACCGCAATTACGGTTCTTACACCGGGTCTGTCTCGCCCACAAACCCCGGCAACCGCCCCACCCGCCTGAACGCCATCACTGAGCCCGTGTATCTCACCACCGGGCAGACGCCGCAGAACGGCAACTGGCGCCAGGAATTCGCCCGCCTCGTCACCAGCGACCGCCAGTTTGCGCGGGCGACCGTGAACCACCTTTGGGCCTACCTTTTCGGCCACGGCATCGTCGATCCTCCCGAAGCCTGGGACTTTGAACGCACCGATCCGGCCAAGCCGCCGCCCGGGGATTGGCCGCTGCAGAACACGCACCCTGAGTTACTCGAGGACTTGACGGATTACTTCATCGCCAATAACTACCAGTTGAAGCCTCTCATCCGGCTCCTCGTCTCAAGCGACGCTTATCACCTCTCCAGCGGGTACCAGGGGGCTTGGCAGCCCGCCTACGTCAAGTACTTCGCGCGGCACGAAGCGCGCCGCCTGTCCGCCGAGGAACTCTACGATTCCCTCACCACGGCCACCCGCACCGAGCAACCCATGCAAGTCGCTGGCATCAATCGCGTGCTCTGGTACGCCAATCAACTTCCCGACCCGACCGAGCCCTCTACCGATTTCCGCGTAGTGGACTTCATGAACAACCTGGGCCGCGGCAACTGGATCACGATTGATCGATCCTCTGAGCCGACTCTACTCGGGCTGCTCTACTCGATGAACGACAGCCAAAATGTCTACCGGACGATGGGAAGCTCCAATGCTCAGGTCCCCAGCCGTAGCCGCATTCTTGAGGTCGACGCCAACAGCCCAACTGACGAAGAAGCCATCCGTCGAATCTTTCTCGCCACCCTCTCACGCTTCCCGTCAGACGCGGAACTGGCGACCTCGCTCAAGTACCGTAGCGGCGTTCGCGCGCAATGGCTAAGCGACCTCCAATGGGCGCTGGTAAACAAATTGGATTTCATCTTCAACCGATAAGGCCCCCCCATGAGCGACATCCGCAAAACCTGTTCTGGCCATGCTCCTTACACTCGGCGCCATTTCCTCTTCGGCGCGTCCGGTGCCGCACTGCTCGCCACGCACGCCGACGCAGAGGTTACGACATCGCGCAACGCCGCCGTGCGCAACACCGCGCGTACCTGCGTCTTCTTCAATCTCAACGGCGCGCCCAGCCATCTGGACACCTTCGACCCCAAGGATGGTGTCTGGAACCCCAAGGACGCCGACATCCGCGATTACTCCGGCGGCCTGCGCATCTCCCGCCGCTATTTCCCCAAGTTATCCGGCTTCAATAACGACTTACTCGCTCTGCGCAGTTGCACCTCCTGGGAGGCCGCCCACGAGCGTGGCCAGTTCTACATGCAGACGGCCCATTCGCAGAATCCCGCCCTCGCCGCCGAGATCCCCCACATCGGCGCGGTCGTTGCCCGCGAGCGCGGCGCCAATGGCCTCATCCCGCCCTTCCTCGCTTTCAACCAGTCCAACATCCAGGGCGCCACCTTCCTTGGCGGTCTCTTCCAACCGATGATGCCTCCAGCAAGCACGGGAGGAATTGGCACACTCACTCATAACTACTTCGGCACCGCCGATCAATCGCAAGCCCGCTTTGAAAAGCGTTTCTCTCTGCTCAAAGAGCTCGACGCCGCACTGCGCGAAATACCCGCCAACGAGGCAATGGCCGCTTACGGAACTTACTACGACCGCGCCAAGGCCATGATGTACAACAACGCCGTCGATAGCGTGTTCAAGTTCACTACCGCCGACCAAAACCGATATGGCAATACCAGCGTCGGCCGCTCTTCCATCGTCGCCCGCAACGCCATCCGCGCCAAAAACGGCGCCACCTTCATCAACATCACGCATGGCGGCTGGGACACCCACGTCGGCCAATTCGATCCCGGCCAATCCCCCAACATCTACACCCTCACCAATGAACTCGATATGGCGGTCGGCTCGCTCGTCGAAGACCTCAAAGCCAGCGGCGATCTTGATTCCACGCTCATTGTGCTGATGGGTGAATTCGGTCGCACCCCCGGCCTCCTCAACTCCCGCGCCGGCCGCGACCACTATCGCGACGTTATGAATGTCGCCATGATTGGCGGTGGCGTGCGCGGTGGCCGCGCCATCGGTGCCAGCGACGCAAACGGTGCCCGCATTATCGACTTCGGCTGGTCCGCCCAGCGGCCCATCTACGTGGAGGACCTCACCGCCACCATTTATTCTGCGCTCGGCATCGACTGGACCAAGTCCATCAACGACACCCCTTCCAAACGCCGCTACGACTATGTTCCCGGTACATCGGACGGACGCTATCAGCCGGTCGAAGAGGTCTTCGGCTAATGCGCTTCGCCTTGATGCTCGCTGCCGCAACCCAGCTTCTTGCCCAAACGCCAGCCACCATTCAAATCCTCTCCGATAGCTCGCAAGTGCTCGTGGGCCGAACGCTCCAGATGCGCGCTGTTGTACGTGACGCAGGAGGCAATCTCCTCCCAAATGCCGCCGTTACATGGACCACCAACAACGCCGTTGCCGCCACTGTATCTTCGACCGGCTTGGTCTCAGCCGCGCGCCTGGCCGTCATCCGCATCGGGGCCCGCACCGGCAATCTCTCGGTTGAAACCGCCATCCAAACCATCCCGGCGCGCGTCGCCATTACCCCCGACGCCGCTCAAGTTAACGTCCTCGACACCCTTCAATTCGCGGCAACCGCCATCGATGCCGACGGCCAGCCCATCCCCGGCGTGACGTGGACGTGGTCGGTCACCAACCTCCGCAGTTCCACCTCTCTCACGGCACGCATCAGCGCCTCCGGCGTCATGTCCGCCCTGGCAGAGGGTGCCAATTTCGTCTGGGCAACATTCAACTACGCCGATGTTCAAACGGGCCTCCAACGCCAGTGGGTCAGTTACTCGCGCGTAGAGACCGCCGTGCCAGCCACTTACAAACTCCGCCGCCTCTATAACAATGTCACTCAGCAACGCAACCGCTTCGAGCTACGCGCCCGCCAGTCCATGCTTTGGTCCACCGACGACGGCGACCTCTTCTTCAATGCCAGCCTCGACGGCCTCGCTGGGGGCCTGATGCGCTTTCGTGACGGCCAGTTCCAGCTCGTCTCCACCGCTGGCCTCCCGCGTTTTGCTCAGGCCAGCTTCGCCAACGAGTTCTTCACCCACTCCATCACCCGCTCGGGCCGCATCCTCACCCACGAGGACACCAACATCAACGGTCGCCAGTTGTCCCTCGGCGACAAGTCCGGCGTTACACCCTTCTTCTCCAACAACACACCGCTGGTCTCGGGCACAGAGGCCACCTCCGGCGTCACGGCCACCCGACACTCTCTCACCACCAACGGCCAAATCCTTGTCCGCGCCTCGTTTCGCTTCGAAAACGATCCCAATACCTACGCCGGCATCTTCCGCGGCTACGGCGGTCGCATCACCGAACTGCTACTTCACAGCCGCGATCCGCTTCCCGAGCTCCCCGGCACCGGCCTCATCTCGGTCGATGGCGACTACGGCATCGCCGACGACGGCACCGCCTATTACAGCGCCACACTCGGCTCCAATCGCGTTTTCTTCAAGCACGCACCCGCCGAAGATCGCCAAAAGCTGATCGCGGTCAACGACGCGATGCTGGGCTCCACCGTTCGCTCCTTCGTCGGCTCCGGCCGTGGCAACCAGCCCAATTTCTGGGTCGAAGAAACCAATGGAACCGTGATTTTTCCAGTAACTCTCAATAACAACAATAGTTACTATGTCGCCATCGACAAGCAAGGTCAAACGAAAACGATCCAGTATAGTGGCCAAACCGGCATCCTTTGGCACGACCCCGCACTGGGCACCCTGCTCCAGTTCAATCCCTTTAACAACAAGGGCAACGGCGTCTATCTTTGGAATCAGAAGGACGATCCCAAGCCCGTCTTCCTATACTCCAAGCCCGCCATCGCCGGCGCCAACATCGAGGACATCGATTCAGGCACAATCACTTCCACCGGCCAGATCTATCTGATGGGACGAACCTCCACAGCCAACATGGGCATCTTCCGCGTTGGCGACAACCCCGAGTACGTCGTTTACTCGGGCATGTCAGTCGATTTGCCCGCGCCCGTCAACGCAGTCTCCTTCATCTTCGGTGCCCGTAACGGCCCGCCCCACCTCCTCACCGGAGGCACCACAGGTTCCATCGCCGAATTCAGCGGCACCGGCTTCACTCCGCGCCTTGCCATCGGCGAACGCGTGTTCGGTTCGATGTGGTACGGCGGATTCACCGGCGCGACCGGTAACGTCCGCAAATCGCCGACTGGCGAAATTTACGCAATCGTCCCCTCGGGCATCGCGCGACTGACCGGCGGCGCGCCCGAGCTAATCGTGCGCTTTCCTCTCGCCACAGGCGGCATTACGCTCAACAACCCCAGCCAGATTGAGATCAACTCCAGAGGCGACATCCTCTTCCAGGGCTCTACCAGTGCTGGCGACAACCGCATGTGCATCTGGTCGAACGGAACGGTGACGCAGTTAGTCAACTTATCCACTACCGCCGCAAGCGCCTCCACGATCGACGGTCGCATCGTCTCCAGCTTCGACAGCTTCGCCATCGGCGACGACGGTCGCGTCATGGCATCCCTGCGTTTCCGCAATCTCAACGTGCCGGTCCTCTATCTCTACGCCAACCAAATCTGGACACGCCTCGCTGAACCCAACCTCACCCAAATCGGCGCGCACCGCGTCAGCGGCATCGCCAATCTTCACCGCACTGGTTCGGGGCGCATCTTCGCCACTTTGGCGGTGCAGGCCGGTGGCAACATCGTCGCCGAGTGGAAGGGTTCCGAATGGGAAATTCTGGTCAACATCTCCAGCATCATGCCCAACGGCCAAGTCGCCAACAGCGTCGCCAATCTGGAGTCCAACCGCCGCGGCGATCTCCTGTTTCAGCAGTCAAACGGCAACAACTTCCTGCTGGTGCGCCGAGCCGACGAACCAACCCGGATTCGTCAAGTCATCAATCTCTACCGCCCCACCGCCGACGGAGACTATCTCGTGCGCATCAACGCCATCGACTTTCGCGACGATGGAACCGTGTACTTCCTCGCCATGACGACCCTCGATGAGACCGTCCTCTACGAGGCCACCCCGCTCTAAAGTTGATCGCGGTACCAATCGTAGACGTCACGCACCCCCTGCTCCAGCGGTATCTTTGCGCTCCAGCCCAGTGCCCTCAACTTACTAACATCCAGTAGTTTTCGCGGCGTCCCGTCCGGCTTGCTCGCGTCAAATGCGATTTCTCCCGAGAAGCCCGTCAACCCTGCCATCAGATGAGCCAATTCTCCAATCTCGATGTCTTCGCCCGTACCTACGTTCACGATCTCCGGTCCGTCATAAGTCTTCATCAAGAACACTGCCGCGTCCGCCAAATCGTCCACATGCAAAAACTCGCGACGCGGTTTCCCCGAACCCCAAACTTCCACCCGGGACGCTCCCGCTCGCGCCGCCTCGTGAAACTTGCGCAACAGCGCCGGCAGTACGTGCGATGAGTTCAAGTCGAAATTGTCATTCGGTCCATAAAGATTGGTCGGCATCAGCGAAATCGCGTTC
>JANXUM010000099.1 GCA_025356215.1 Bryobacter sp.
GTTTGATCTCGAGCACGAATACGAATTTGGGCATGCGGGCCGGGAAGGGTTCGGCGTACGAAGGTGGGGTGCGGGTGCCCCTGATGGTGAGGTGGCCGGGAGTTACTCGGGCTGGCAGCGTTTCTACTACGCCTGTCATTGGGTGCGACGTCTACCCCACGGTTCTTGAGATGGCGGGACTGAATCAGGAGGCGGTGGACGGCGAGAGCCTTGTCGGGTTGCTCAAAGGCGGCAAGCTGAAGCGGGATGACCTCTATTGGCATTATCCGCACTATCATCCGGGCGGGGCGACACCGTATAGCGCAGTGCGACATCGGGATTGGAAGCTGATCGAGTTTCATGAGGATGGGCGCGCGGAGTTGTATAACTTGAGCAAGGACCCGGAGGAGAAAGTCGATGTCTCTGCAAGCTCACCGCGGATCCAACGGGAGTTGCTTGCCAAGCTAAAGGCGTGGCGCGAGCGAGTGGGGGCGCAAATGCCGACGAAGAATCCAAACTACGATCCAGCCAAAGAAATGAGGCTGGCGCCCGGCGGGTGATTGCTGTAAACTCTGTCCCATGTCCAACGAGACTCTCTCTCCCAACCGAATGGAATTTACAGCCGAAGCGATACCGCTTTTCCTGAAAGCGATCATCGCCGGGCTTTCGATGCTGATCTATGTACCTGCACCGGCAAAACTAACCGAGTTGCTGCAATACGTCCTCGGTCATCTTCGATTTAGCGACGGCACGACGGCACAGTACAACGCCAGCCCGGAAAGCTTGAAACAACCGCTAATAGGAGTGACTGGCATGCTTTGGGCGCAGATTCTTCTTTCCCGCATGTTCGATTCGCCGATTCTAGGGCTGGCGTTTACGGTGGTGTTAGGACTCGGCCAGGCCTACTTCGCATATCAACTGATAAAGATCATTTTTTCTGGCATCGTAACCAGCAACGGCAGCCACTTGAACTTTGCCGCCTCGCTGGAGGATTACATCAAATGGCAACTGGTGATTCTAGGTGCCGGCGTGATTCCAGGGTTGATTACGGCAGTACTGCCGGTGGGAGCGTTTCTTGGCGGGCTATTGGCAATCGCGATGTTTCTATTGACCTTGGCGCTTTACGGCTTAGCCTTTACGCTTTACTACAAGTGGTTCACCTCGCAGGTGCAGGGCGGGACTCGGGTTCCGGGCTTTCAAGCCGAACCCTTACAGTTCGTGCTGCGAATGGTTGGAATGGGGCTGTTCTGCTGCTTGATCGTAACGATCCCTTGGGCCATGCTGTGGTTTATGAAATGGCAGTCTAGCCAGGTGTCGCTGCCAGCGCGGGCATCGGCGGCTGGATATTCTTTCTAAATGAGATTCTGTTCGATCTTCATGCTCGGCTGCCTCTGTTGGGCAGCCGAGCCGCAGTATACGGCCCTGAAGCAGATTGGTCCCGGCAATGTCCGGAAGCTGGTGAAGGCTTGGGAGTTTGACACCCAGGACGCTTTTGCAGGGTCGGAAATCCAATGCCGGCCGGTGTTTTTAAACGGTGTGCTCTTTGCCACGACACCGAAGGGGCGGTTGGTGGCGATTGACGCTGGGACCGGTGCGGAAAAGTGGAGCTTCGATCCCAACCCGGCGGGGATGAGGGCGACCAAGTTTCGGAATCGCGGCGTGACGATGTATAACGAAGGCGGGGTGACCCGGCTTTTCTATGGCGTGCGGCAGTTTTTGTACGCGGTTGACGGCAAAACTGGTAAGGCCGTCGCAGGCTTTGGAAATCAGGGTAAGGTGGATTTGCGCGAAGGCCTGGGCCGCGCACCGGAGACACTATCGGTGTCGAATACAACGCCGGGCGTCATCTACAAAGACTTACTCATTCTCGGCAGCATTGTAAGTGAGGACCTGCCTGCCGCGCCGGGATTCATTCGCGCCTACGATGTGAATACTGGAGCGTTACGGTGGACTTTTCACACGATTCCGCAGCCGGGCGAACTTGGATACGACAGTTGGCCAAAGGGCGCGCATGAATACACGGGCGGAGCGAATAACTGGTCGGGGATGACGTTGGACGCCGCGCGGGGAACTGTGTTTGTGCCGACAGGCAGCGCGAGTTTCGACTTTTATGGCGGCAACCGGCATGGGGATAACTTGTTTGCCAATTGCCTACTGGCGTTGGACGCGGCCACGGGCAAGCGGCGCTGGCATTTTCAATTTGTGAAGCACGATGTGTGGGATCGCGATTTGCCGACGCCGCCTGTGCTGGCCCGGGTGAAGCGCAATGGCGCAATGGTGGACGCCGTTGCGCAGGCAACCAAGTCGGGTTACGTGTTTGTATTCGATCGCGACACGGGCAAACCGCTGTTCGATGTGGTGGAGCGCGATGTACCGGGGTCCGAGATTCCTGGCGAAAAGCTTGCGGCTCGGCAGGTGCTGCCCGTGAAGCCACCACCCTTTGCACGCCAACAAGTGACCGAAGAGAATTTGACGAGGCGCACGCCCGAAGCCCATGCGGCGGCTTTGGAACGCTTTCGAAAGTTGAAGACAGGCGGGCAGTTTACGCCGCCGTCGGTGGAAGGCACCTTTGTCTTCCCGGGTTTCGACGGTGGCGCGGAATGGGGCGGCCAAGCCTTTGACCCCGAAACGGGTTTATTTTATGTAAACGCAAATGAGATGCCGTGGGTGCTGCGAATCGTTCCCCGCCCCAGTGGCGGCGTCGATGCCAAGGCACTCTACGATCGCAACTGCTCTGGATGTCATCGGGCAGACCTTGCCGGCACGCCACCGGAGTTTCCGAGTCTGATCGGGATCTCGAAAAAGATGGCGACAGACGAAATTCGGCGAATTGTGCGAGAAGGCGCGGGCCGAATGCCGGGCTTTTCGCAATTGAGCGCTGTGGAGATGCGGGTGTTGGTGAACTATGTCGCCAGCGGAGCCAACGATGCCGTTGCCACTGGGGACCGCAGTCTGAATCCGCAGTTGCCTTATACGACGGATGGTTACAACAAGTTTCTCGACGCTGATGGGTATCCAGCGATTACGCCGCCCTGGGGGACTCTAAGCGCTATCGATTTGAACCGCGGGACGATCGCCTGGCAGGTGCCGTTGGGCGAGCATCCCAAGCTGAATCAGCCGGGCACTGGCAGCGAGAACTATGGCGGACCGATCGTAACCGCAAGCGGATTGGTATTTATCGGTGCGACTAACTTTGACAAGAAGTTTCGAGCCTTCGATAAAAAGACCGGTAAGTTGCTGTGGGAAACGGAATTGCCGGCTGGCGGGAATGCGACTCCCGCTGTCTATGAATGGGGCGGCCGCGAGTTTATCGTGATTGCCTGCGGTGGCGGCAAGAGTGGCGCGCCGTCCGGTGGGAAGTATGTCGCGTTCGCATTGCCTCGCTAACGCGACGCTTGAGATTCGGACTTACTCCTCCTCCCCGCCCTCTTGGCCTTCGCCGGCCTCAAAGTCTTCGGCCTCGCTATTCTCGGCACTGGCCGCCAGCTTTAGACTTTGTAAGTGCGGAAGCAAGGCGGTAGTAACAGCGAAGATTGTCGGCCAGTAAAGGGTGGGATGAACATTTGGACGGATAGCCAAGCGCAACTCGAGTTCGTCGAAGCCCAGCAGCTCCACCTCGGGAGCTGGGTCGGCGAGCACATTGGGAACGGCAGCGAGAGTTGACTTCAGCGTCTCCAGGAGCGGGGCCAGATCGGCGTGGCGTGGGGCGGTACCAACCAGGTCGATGCGGCGGTGCGGGTGGGAATCGTAATTACGCAGGACCGAACCCAATACCTTCGAGTTGCCAACATAAGTAAGTACGTTGTCTTGAGTAACTATCGATGTTACGAAGAGGCCGACTTCGCCAACCGTGCCGGTTACGCCAGCAGCAGTCACCGTATCGCCAGCCTTGAAGGGACGCAGCACGACGAGAAATGCGCCGGCGGCGAAATTGGACAGCAAACCAGACCAGGCGGCGCCGATCGCCAAGCCCGCGCCAGCGATGAAGGCGGCGAAAGAAGCGGTCTCGATGCCGAGGACGCCCATCAGGACAACGGCGAGGGCAATGTTCAGCGCAACGGCGATCGTGTTGCGCGCGTAGCCGACGATGGTGTGGTCAACCTTCTGCTTTTCAAGGCGGGAGACCAGCAGACCCAGGCCGAACTTGATGAACATCCGCCCGACGATCCATACGGCGAGCGCAGCCAGAAGTTTGAGTCCGTACTCGGAGAGCCGAAGGACGACCATGTCGAGGATCGACTTAGCGAGCGGCAGAGAATCCATGTTGGTGAATTGTATCGCGCCGCTACTCAGCCAGAACCAAGTGTGCGGCGAAGAGGTCTTCCACCGCCAGCCCCAACGACTTGAATACGGTGATCTCAGCGGCACTTTGGCGCTTCGGCAGTTCGCCGAGTTCCGCGACGATGTGATTAGCGGTGAAGTGGCCTTCGGCGATTGCCATCACAACGTCGCCGGCCTCTCGCAGGGCTGCTGCGCGGGAATCGACAATCAGACGGGCGCGGGCAACCAGAGCGGGATCGAGTTCGCGCTGAGTGGGGAGGCAAGATCCGACCGCGATCACATGGGTGCCGGGGGCGACCCAATCGCTTTGCACGACAGGCGTGGGGGACGGCGTCACGACGACAACGACATCGGCACCGCGAACGACGGTCTCAGCGTTCGGCATCGCACGGCAGCCGGTTTCGGCGGCGAAGAGGCGCAGTCGTTCCGCATTGGGGCTCCAGACACGGACCTCATCGAAATCGCGGACCAGCCGCAGGGCCTGCACGTGGCTGCGAGCCTGGACGCCGGAGCCGAGGATGCCCAAGACGCGGGCGTCAGGCCGCGCGAGATGCCGCGCCGAGACAGCGGATACGGCGGCAGTGCGCATCTCGGTGATCAATCGTCCATCGAGAATCGCCTGGGCGACGCCGGTGGCCGGATCGAGCATAACGATCAGCGCCTGATGAGTACCCAAGCCGAGGGTGGCGTTGGCGTGGCAAACGGTGACCATCTTGGCACCAAGCGCCGGCAGTGAAGGAATGTACGTGGGCATCACGCCAAATAGCCCGTGGGCTTCGCCATATTGAAGTACGGTGCGCACGGGTTGAACCACGCGGCCGGCGGAGAACTCGATGAGCGCGCGCTCCATGGCTTCAATCAGGGCGGGCATGCGAAGACGGGCGCGCACGGCGGCCTCGTTAAGATAGCGAGGAGGCTTGGGCGAGCCATCGACTTGGCGCTGGTATTCGGCCGCGTCAAAATGCCCGAGCGACCTGGCGATCAGGCCGTCCGCGCCAAGATCCCATTCCTCAAAGCCGCTGATATCAACGCTCCGGCCGTTGGCGGTGCCGGTGAGCGTCCAGCGATACACAAGGCCGTTGGGCTCCAGAAGCAGGTTGTCCATGCGAACGACAAGGTCGGGGAACGCGGCCATGAAGCTTTGAGCGACGGCTGCAATCGCGTCGCGACCGTTGGCGGGAGTGCCTTCATTGACCTGAAGCGAGCCGTCGACGCAGAAATGCGCGGCGACAGCGGCGGGGTCTTGAGAGCACCATGCGGCGGTGTAGCGGCGGGCAAAATCGTGAATGCGTGTGGACGAGTCCATGCGCGTTATACTACCGCGAGATGAAAAAAATACTGGGAACGATCGTATGTGCGCTGATGATAGCGGGTTGCGCCCCCGCGCCCACACCGGATTTGGCAGCGGCCGAGGCGGCTATCCGCAAGACGGACTCCGCGTGGGTGGAGGCAGCCAAGTTGCGCAAGGCCGAGGCGTGGACGGCCTTCTACACGGACGACGCGATTGTGCTGCCGCCCAACGAAAAGGTGGCGACAACAAAGGAAGCCACGCTCAAGTCGATCAGCGCCATGATGGCGTTGCCTGAACTCGCAATTGCCTGGCAGCCGACCAAGGTGGCGATGGCACAATCGGGCGAACTTGGCTATCTGTACGGGAGCTACACGCTCAGTTACAAGGATGCGAAAGGTGGCTTGGTGAAGGACGAGGGCAAGATGGTGGAGATCTGGAAGAAACAGGCAGATGGCGGGTGGAAGTGCGTGACCGACATTTGGAATTCCGATTTACCGGTGGCGGCGAACTGATCGGAGCCGCTTGATCGCGAGCATGCTGGAAGTTCCGCCCCGCATTGACACTGGCCCGCGCGTCCGCTATAGTCCTAACATACTGTAGTTTCAACGGGTTGTCGGGAAACTGTAACAAAGCATTTCATCGTGGCGGGGGTCTTACCGCACGAACGTCAATATGGTGGAGCCGCCTTGTCGCTGGCCTCTTTCCTGTGCCGCCCGTATGCATTGATTAGCGAAACTATGGTTTTGCAATGGAGAGTCGGCAATGTCCAGCTTGCCCGATGAGCGGATGCCCAAGGCACCGCTCGAACCACAACAGCGCGCACCGGAAGCCCCGGTCGCCGAACACCCCGCTATGCCAGGGGCGCCGATCGAAGGCGCACAAGGCGAGGCGGATGCGTCCGGTGGAGAAGAGATCTACGAGCAGATGATGGCCGAGTACGGCCAGATGGACGAGACGCACGACGGGGAAGTGCTCACCGGCCAAATCATCAGCGTGGGCGAAGACAGGGTCATCGTCGACATCGGACAAAAGACCGAAGGCTTTGTCCCCAGGGAAGAATTTCTCCAAGAACCACAGCCGGGTGACGCACTCGAAGTAGTCATCGACCGCCCCGGCGTCAGCCCCGAGGGCTTGCTGTACCTATCCCATGAAAAGGTGCGGCGGCTACGCCATTGGGATGCCCTTGAGCAAGCGATGAACGAGGGTTTTATCGTGAGCGGCCATGTGCTGGGCAAGGTCAAAGGCGGGTTGAGCGTAGATGTGGGTGTGCGTGCGTTTATGCCGTCCAGTCAAGTGGATATGCGTCCGTCCCACAACGCCGATCAATACGTGGGCCAGGACATCCCGGTGCGCATCCTCAAGCTGAACCGGCGTAAAGGCAACGTGGTTGTCTCGCGCCGCGCGGCCATCGAAGAAGAC
>JANXUM010000138.1 GCA_025356215.1 Bryobacter sp.
TCGGCGAAAAGAGCAGCCAGGCAGGCGTTACGATTGCGATCCGTTAGCGGGGTGCCAAGTCCAGGGCCACCACTTCATGCAGGCCGATCGAATCAATCGTGAGGCTGAGCTGGCTGCGGACAAGCGTGTACTTTGGCTTCCTGCCGCTAACTAACAAATGCACCGCGGAGACGCGTCGACTTTCCGGAATCTGGATGACAATTTCTTGCGGCGGCGATGGGATGATTTCGCGCAAGGGGCCCTTCATCATCATCGGATTCGTCAAGTTGACCAGATGGGCGGTCAGCGAATCTTTCTGCATCCATAGCGAGACATCGAGAACTCCCTTGCCGCGCGCCGCGAGGGGCTGCGGAGCGTTACTCGCCCAATGGACTGCGTTCTTGAGCAGCAGCGCGTGATCGTTGGACATTACTTCCCAGAAGGTTCGATCGATATCGAAGGGGAAATAGACGACGCGACCGCGGCCATGCTCTCGCGCATAAACGCCCGGGATGTCTGTGCGCGGCACGCGGGCGTAAACCTGCTCCATTGGCAAGTCTGGATAGGAGGGGACTAGCGTAAGTGGCGCGGGGCCAGGTTGCGTCGCTTTGGTGTGCACCCAGTTGGCGCCGTTGATGATGCGCGTTGCGTCGTCAAGGCCGTGGACGATGGGGTGGCTTGGGCCGATGTTGAGATACGAGTTGTGCAGGTCCTTGTCAACGCGTCCCGCGTAACTTGCTCCGAATAAATTGGCGAGGCCAAAATCGGCGCGGCGCACGCCCCATTCGTCGTAGAGAGATGTCTCGTGGGTGGCGACAAGGCCACCGCCGCGATCGACAAAGTCTGTAAGTTGCCGGCATTGGGCCGCCGATAGCGCGGCGATGTTGGGCAAAATCAGAGTGCGATATTGACCGAGATGCCCGGCGTCGAGCAGTTGATCGTGCACCATGTCGAAGGGCACGCGCGCCTCAACCAACGCCTGGTACATACCGAGAGAGTGGTCTTCGACAGTGGCCCGGGCGCGCTCGCCGCCATAGAAGGTGGCCGTCTGTTGCGAGTACATCATTGCCACTTGCGCCAGCGACTTCTCATTGCGCAGGTAACGCTCATTGCGATAGTGCCAACCATAGAGATCTTCCACCACTTTGGTCCAGCGGCGGTCGATCACCTTGCCATTGAACTTGGTGAACCAGGGGCGCAGATTGTGGGCGATTCCGTCAGCCACCCAGAGACGGATCTCGTCGGCGCTCTGCACGGAATCCTTCCAGCGGTAAGGCTCTTCGACGCCCATGCTGAAGATACCGGCAATGGCTTTGTTGCCGAGGGTGGCCGCATATTCCTTGCCGTTCTTGCCGTTGGACCAACTGGGCATCAGCCCGCGGCGGGCTTGGCGATCAGCAAAGAGCGTGGGCGCAAGGTCGCCGATGGTCTTCATGTCCAGATCGCTGAGCGCACCGCCCCCGGCATTGGCGATAAAGGAGGCCTCGGGGTTGATCTTCTTGATCTCGGCGTCCCAAAGCCGCCAGAGCTCAAACAGGCGCGCCTGCCGCCATAAGATGTACTGGCGCCGGGCGGGGTCTTGCGGGTTGTTCGTGCGCGGTAGATCGAGACCGCTAGCCTGCTTGAAGTTACGCTGACAATGCTCGCAGTAACACATGCCAGAACCTTCCCAGCGATTACTGAAAATGCCGTCGACCTTGTACATGCGGGTGATTTCGCGAGTAACTTCAGTCATGAAATCGAAGTTATAGGGGCCAAGGGCGCAGGTCACCCAGAGTTGCGGGTCGGCCCAATGCTTGCGCTTCTGGCCGTGGGCATCGACGGCAATCCAATCGGGGTGAGCATCGTAGACGTCCTGGTGCGCCGCGTGCGGGTCCGTTCGTGCGACGACGTTCATGCCCAACTTACGGCAGCCCCTTACTAAATCGCCAAATGAATCGCGATCGCCAAGATACTGACTGCGGTAGTGCAGCGGAATTTTGGTGGGGTAATAGGCGACGCAGCCGCCAGCGGACAGGCAGGCGGCGTCGGAATGGGTGCTCTTGAAATAGTCAAGCCACCACTGAAGATCGTAATTGCCCGGGTCGTCTTCGACCAGAGTCAGTTGCGCCCAGCGCATGGGGCGGTTGTACCAACCGGACGCGGGCGGTGCGGCGTCGAGGGCGGAGGCGGCCAAGGCCGCGCCGGTCACCTGAAGAAATTCCCTGCGCGGCGAGACTGACATTTAGCGCCAGCTTTCGTTGAAGAAGCCAGCCCAGACCACCTTGCCCGGGCGCGCGGGGCCGGGCGCTTCCGATAGATCGATGAGCGCCACGTCGGGCAATCGTGGGGTTTGTAGCGAATTGGTGCCGTTGGAATCCTCACGGAAGGTTGGCCCGCTGTTGAGCACGATGTAGCGTTCAGGGTTGAGCGGGTTGGGGTAAATCATCACCGGCATGCAGCCTTGCGGGTTGCAGGACTCTTTACCGATCGCCAGGCGTGTCGGGGTCCACTCGATCGGCAGTTTGGCGGCGATGCGGGCGAGGATCGCATTGCTTGACGGGTCCCCCCAGAGGATTAGGTTGGAAGAGGCGATGTCGGCGTCGGTGATCTCCGTATCTTTCCGGACGCGGGCCTCGCCGCGGAAGATGCTGCGCCAGCGCTCGATAGCCCGGGCGCTCTCGTTGGTGACCCAGCGCGCCCCGGTTTCGGACATGGCTTTGCCGCCGGGGGTCACCATGATGAAACTGTTCAGGAAGGCGTCGTCGATGGGGCC
>JANXUM010000177.1 GCA_025356215.1 Bryobacter sp.
CCGCCAAGAACTAAAATTGCGTTGTTTGCACCCAGCGGGCGAAACGCGCGTCTATGGCCCGGACGATCCGATGTTAAGCAGAACACTTTCAAAAAGTTGAAGGAGCTTCTGTTGAGCGATGGAATTCTTCGAATCCGAGTGGCCCGCTTGGAAATGCTCCGCGTAGCCAATATTCTTGCTGGAGTTGACTCCAGATAGGCTCTTGAAGGCCATGGACCATTGCGGGAAGCTACGCACCCCAATCACGCCTTGGTGGATGACCTTCACCTTCCCATGTCGCGGGTCCTTCCCCAATTTTCTAACCAGTGTGCTCACCTGCTCGCGTTGTCCTTCAAGAAACTGCAGATAGGCTCCTGAGCGGTACAGAAGCATTCCGGTGATTTGATTCGCGGCGTTGTTGACTCGGCTGATCTCCGAGAGTTCCAGGAGCTCTTTTTGTGACAGCTGCCTTGTCGCGCAACTGCAGTAAATGACGTTGAAGAGAGGAGAGTGCATGGAGGTCGCTCTACGTTCCTCTTCGGCTAGGTTTAGTATCTTTTTAAGATTGCGATTGAAGTTAAGTCGAGTTTAATCTAAAGGGCTCAGATTTCGCGGGCGGCTCACGCCGACGCACAGCACCGGCGTCCCTTGAAACATAATCGTCGCCGCGTTAATTTGGAGCCGGTAGTCGGAATCGAACCAACGACCATCTGATTACAAATCAGGCGCTCTACCAACTGAGCTATACCGGCATTTCCAGTCAACTCTTCCAGTTTACCGGATCTTCTCCGTCACCGTCAGCGCCGTGCTCAACCGGAACGGAATCTTCGTCTCGACATCGATCTGTACCGGCTTGCCCCGCGTCGCCAGCACCACCCCCGTGCCCGCCCCCGCGCCACCCGCCCCACCGATCGCCGCGCCCCGGCCCCCGCCCGCGATCGCCCCGATCGCCGCGCCAATTGCCGCCCCAACGCCCACCTTAACCGCGTCAGCCTTCTTCGTGCTCTCCGCGTCACGCTCCCAAGGGTCCGTCCGCAGCGTAATCTGTTGCCCGTCGCTCAACTGAATCCGCGTCAGTTCCAGCATCATCTTCGCCACGCCCTTCACACGCCCGCTCCGGTCCACTTCCGCGACCTTCCCGTCCACCTTCGCGCCGCGCTCGGCCAGCACAATGTCGTTCACCACCAGCGGTGTATCGAGAGTCGCCTCAAACGTATCGCCCGTCACATTCTTCTCCGTACTCAAGGTCGACCCCATCCGGATGCTAATGCTGGTCCCGGCTGGAATGATCACCGTCTCGGGAACGCGCGCTGGCGCAGGTTTAGCCACCGGATCGGGCTTCATAATTTCCGCCCGCGTCGGCTCTTCCCTCACTGGCGCCGTCGTGGAAGTCGTTGGCGTTGATGTTTTCGGTGCCGGAGCCATCGCACTCGGCGTCGTCTGCTGCTGAGACACCGCGCTGGCCGTCTGCGCCGGTACCGCCACAGGTCTCGGCTGTCCCAACACTCTAGGCTTGTTCCCGGCGGTCGATTTCGGCCTCACCGCTTCCATCCCCGCCGCCACATCCGCAGCGTTACCGTTCAACGCGGTTAAGGGTCGCTCTACGATTTGCGCCTCCGTCTGCGCGGCCGGCGTCGTCACCGCCACCGGCTGCTGCGAGTTCTTACCTAACAGAAACGCAAACACACATGCCGCCACTGCCACTCCGCCGCCAAACACCATCGCCATCCTCGAATTCATATCTCTCCTGACGCTTCACCCTCGGGGCAAGTTTCCCGAACACATCCAAACCCCGCATAATAGAAGAAGATGCGTTCTTTTCCAGCCAATTTCTCGATTGGCTCCACACTAATCGCGCCCGCAACGGTTCTTGCCCCTATGGTCGGCGTAACCGACACGGTCTTCCGCCGCCTCATCCGCTCCCAAGGTGGCTGCGGCCTCATCATGACGGAATTTACATCCAGCCACGGTGTCGTCAAAAGTCTCCGCAAACACAAGCCCTCTAAAACTGAAAAACGCTACCTCTGCTTCGAACCGGAAGAACACCCCATCTCCTCTCAACTCTTCGGCTCCGACCCCGAAGTCATGGCCGATGCCGCTCGCCACTGCCAGGATCTCGGCTTCGATTTCGTTGACATCAACTTCGGCTGCCCGGTCAAAAAAGTCGTCCGCTGTAACGGCGGTTCCGGCTGTCTGCGCGACCTCCCGCTCATCGCCAACATCCTCACCGCCGTCAAATCCGCCATCACGATTCCACTTACGATGAAGTTCCGCGCCGGTTGGAACGACAATGAACTCGTCCACGTGCAAGTCGCCAAAATGGCCGAAGACATCGGCCTCTCCGCTCTTGCCTTGCACCCTCGAACTCGCGAGCAAGGCTACGCCGGCAAAGCCGATTGGACCCGCATCGCCGAAGTCAAAGCCGCCGTCAAAATCCCCGTCATCGGCAACGGCGACATCATCACTCCCGAGGACGCCGTCCGCATGATCGAGCTTACAAACTGCGACGCCGTCATGATCGGCCGCGCCGCCAGTTACAACCCCTGGATCTTCCGTCAGATTACCGAGTATCTGGCCACCGGCACTTACTGGAAACCCGAACAGGAAGACCGCTACGCCATCATGAAACGCTATTTCACGATGCTTGAAGAGACCCAATGGCCAGAAGCCGTCGGTAAGATGAAACAATTTACGAGTTACTTTACCCACGGCGTCCGCAACGGCTCGCGCCTCCGCGCCAGCCTCTACCAAAAACAAACCCCCCGCGAAATTCTCGATGAAGTCGATCGCTTCTTCGAGACCGAAGCCGAGCTCGAACTTACCGCCGCATGAAACAAGTAGAACTGATCACAGACGGGGCCTGCTCCGGCAACCCCGGTCCCGGAGGCTGGGCCGCCGTACTGCGCTTCGGCGCACTTAAAAAAGAGATCTGGGGCGCCGAACCCCTCACCACCAACAACCGCATGGAACTGCGCGCCGCCGTCGAAGGCCTCAAGCTCCTCAAAGAGCCATGCCAAGTCACGATCACCACCGACAGCGAGTATGTCCGCAAGGGCATTACCGAGTGGATCCACGGCTGGAAGCGCAACAACTGGCGAACCAAAGACAAAAAACCCGTCAAGAATCAAGACCTCTGGGAAAATCTCGACGAACAGGTCAGCCGCCACCAAGCCGTCTGGAAGTGGACTAAGGGCCACGCCGATCACCCCGACAACAACCGCTGCGATGAGCTCGCGGTGATCGCCGCCAAAACCCAATCCCACTCCACATGAAAGTCTTAGCCTTCGAATG
>JANXUM010000212.1 GCA_025356215.1 Bryobacter sp.
CACGCAGATCCCCGCGCCTGGGTCGATCGCAACGATCGAACAACTCCACCAAAACGAACCTGTCGCCATGCGCGGCCAGCCCCCCGTTGTTTGGGACCACGCCGAAGGCTTCCAGGTCTTCGACAAATGGGGCAACTGTTGGATCGATTGGTCCAGCGGCGTGCTCATCACCAACGCCGGCCATGGGCGCAAAGAGATCATCGACGCCATCGTGCGCCAGGCGCAATCGAAACTGCTGACAAACTATTGCTTCCCCAGCGAGATCCGCGCACAGCTCACCCAGCGCCTAAAAGACCTTCTCCCCGATCCGCTGAAGAAAATCTTCCTGCTCACCACCGGCTCAGAGACGGTTGAGTGCGCAATCAAGCTGTCGCGCGCGCACGCCACCAAGCACCACGGTCGCGGCAAAAATATCATCGTCAGTTATGAAAAAGCCTTCCACGGTCGCACTCTTGGGAGCCAGCAGGCCGGTGGGATCCCGGCGCTCAAGGAATGGATCGTCAATCTCGATCCGGGCTTTGTGCAGGTCCCCTTCCCGGACGGCTTCCGCACGCCCGATATCAGCTTTGAGTACTTTCTCGAACGACTCAAGCAGCAAGGCGTTGGCCCGGAGCGAATTGCCGGGGTCATGCTCGAAACTTATCAGGGCGGCAGCGCCAGCTTCGCCCCCGTCGAGTACATGCAACGGATGCGAGCCTGGACGCGTGAGCACGACATCGTCCTCACCTGCGACGAGGTGCAGGCCGGGTTTGGCCGCACTGGCGCCCTATGGGGCTTTGAGCATTACGGTATCGTGCCCGATCTCACCACCTGGGGCAAGGGCGTATCCAGCTCTCTCCCCCTCGCCTTTGTCGCCGGACGTCCCGACCTGATGGATCTTTTCCCGGCGGGCAGTATGACCAGCACCCACACCGGCAACCCGGTCTGCTGCGCCGCCGCGCTGGCCTCGATCGATCTGGTCCTGAATGAGAATCTGACCGAGAACTCAGCAGGTCTCGGTGAACTGATGCTCAACCGGCTGCGGGCCATCCAAACCCGGTACCCCCAAGCCATCGGCTGCGTTGACGGCAAGGGCCTCGTGGCCGGCATCGCCTGCGTGCGGCCCGGCGGTCTTGACCCTGATCCCGACCTCGCCTTCAACATCGTAAACCGGATGATGGAGAAGGGCGTGCTGCTGTTCTCGCCCGTCGGCTTTGGCGGGGCAACGATCAAGATCTGTCCGCCGCTTTGCATTAGCCAAGAGGCGATGCTCGAGTCCCTCGACGTGCTCGACCAGTGCTTTGCCGAAACGATGGTTGCGCAATGAAAATGCACGTCACCGTCATCGGCGGCGGCATGATCGTTCACGACCAGATCCTGCCCTCGCTGTACCAGCTTCGCCGCCGTGGCCTGATCGGCAACATCACCGTTTGCGCCCGCAACAAGGCGACGCTCGACCGCTTGGCGGCCAACCCGCGCATCGCCGCGGCCTTTCCCGGGGAAGCATTCATCGCTACCACTGCCGCTTACACAGATGTCCTGGCAAACGCCGCCGAGCGCAATCTGACGATCATCGCCCTGCCCGACCAGTTCCACTTTGACGCCACGATGCGGGCCATCGAAGCGAATCAGCACGTCATCTGTGTTAAGCCCCTGGTGCAAAAAATCCAGGAGGCCAAGATCATCGAGCGCGCCGCGCGCGACGGCAATCTCTTTGTCGGCGTGGAATATCACAAGCGCTTTGACGACCGCGCCCTGATGGCGCGGGATCGATACCGGCAGGGCTTGTTCGGCGAATTCAAACTGGGCACGGCACGTCTGTTTGAGCCTTGGAGCTACCGTCATTCCAACTTCCAAAACTGGTTCTCGATGGATAACTCCGATGCCTTCACCTACGTCGGCTGCCACTATGTCGACCTGGTCCACTTCATTACCGGCCTGTTGCCGGTGAGCGTCTCGGTGGCTGGCGTACCCGACCGCTTCCCCAACGGTACGGAAGCCTGGATGTGGACCGATGCCCGCGTCAAGTGGTCCAATGGTGCGCTGTTCAACGTCCAAAACGCGCTCGGCTATCCCGACCAGGGGCCCGGGTCAAATACGCAAGGCATGACGCTTTGGTGTTCCAACGGCGATAGCGGCGGCTTTCTCAATCACATCGATTCTCATCGTGGCGTTGAATATTGCTACGCCGGCGGTGCCTATTCCGAGCCCAGCCCAGACTACATGCAATACGTTCCCAACGCGCTCGATGACACCGAGCAGGTGGTGGGCTACGGCTATCGCTCGATCGCCGCTTTGGTTGAAGCCGCGCAGAGCGTTGAGCTGTATCCAGCCAGCCTCGAGACGATCGAAGAACGGGGCATTGTCGCCACGCCCGCCAATTCCAGCTACAACGAACTGGTCACCGAAGCGGCCCGGCTGAGCCTCGAAAATGACGGCCGCGAAGTCTTAATTCAGTACGGGGTTTTGCCTTTTGTTCACCTAAAGAGTTATCTCTAGAGTGTGGCCAATTTGTTGTTCGATTTTCCTGAGGATGAAGCCAGCCGTAAGGCCTTACCCATCCCCCGCCGTGAAACCGTAATCCAGGCGGTCCAGCATTTCGAGGAGATCGCCACCAAGCCCGAGTCGCCGGTTCGTGCCATCCGTCACATGCCCGCCCGCGAGGGCCAATACGCCGATATCCCCTCGAACGTAGACCCGCGCCTGGCCACCTCGCTGGTCTCGCGCGGAGTTGCGCAACTGTATTCGCACCAGGCCGCCGCGTTTGAGCACAGCTCGGCGGGCCGCAACGTCGTCATCGTCACCCCCACCGCCTCCGGCAAGACGCTCTGCTACAACCTGCCTGTACTGAACAAGATGCTGGCCGACCCCGGTGCACGGGCCCTCTATCTATTCCCCACCAAAGCCCTGGGCGAAGATCAACTCACCGAGCTGCATGCCGCCATCGAGAGCATGGGCTCCGATCTGAAGTGCTTCACCTTTGACGGCGACACGCCGCAAGACGCCCGCCGGTCCATCCGCGAGCGGGCCAACGTCGTGCTCACCAACCCCGACATGCTGCATGCCGGGATTCTGCCACATCACACCAAGTGGGCCAAGCTCTTTGAAAACCTGAAGTACATCATCATCGACGAGCTTCATTACTATCGCGGGGTCTACGGCAGCCACTTGGCCAATGTTGTCCGGCGCATTCGCCGGCTGTGTGAATTCTACGGGTCGTCACCGCAGTTTATTTGCTGTTCGGCCACCATCGCCAATCCGCGCGAGCTGGCCGAGGCGATCACCGCCCAGCCCTTCTCGCTGGTCGATCAAAGCGGCGCGCCGAGCGGCGAGAAGTTCTTCGTTCTCTACAATCCGCCCGTGGTCAACCGCCAGTTGGGGATCCGCCGCAGCTACCTGCATGAGACCCGCCGCATCGCCATTGACGCCATCCAGCGCGGCCAGCAGACTCTTGTGTTTGCCAACAACCGTCTGGCCACCGAGATCCTGATCACTTACCTAAAGGACGCCATCGAAAAGGGCGCCGTGTCGCAGGGCCTGATCCGTGGCTACCGTGGCGGCTATTTGCCCAAGGAGCGTCGTGAGATTGAGTCGAAGCTTCGCTCGGGCGAGATCCGCGGCGTGGTGGCCACCAACGCGCTGGAACTGGGTGTCGACATTGGCTCGCTGGATGCCGTCATCATGGCGGGATACCCCGGCACCATCGCCTCCACCTGGCAACGCGCGGGGCGCGCAGGGCGCCGCCAAAATACGTCGATGGCCGTCATGGTGGCCAGTTCCGCCCCGCTTGACCAGTTCATGGTGGAACACCCCGAATACCTTTTCGGGCAGCCCCCCGAAACCGCCACGATCAACCCGAACAATACAGAGGTGTTGATCAACCACCTCAAGTGCGCCGCCTTTGAATTGCCCATCAAGGACGGTGAAAAGTTTGGCCCCCACGATACCGCCGAGATTTGCCAGTTCCTCGCCGACCTCGGTCTGGTCAACCACTCGGCCAACGCCTGGCACTGGACCAGCGACACCTACCCCGCCGACGCCGTCAGCCTGCGCGCCGTCACCAGCGACAACTTCATCGTCATCGACACCACCAACGCCGAGAACGTGATCGCCGAAGTCTCCTTCCCCGTCGCTTTGGTGAGCCTGCATGAGAAGGCCATCTATCTGCATGAGGCGCGGCAGTATCAAGTCGAAAAATTCGATTACGAGCAGCGCAAAGCCTTCGTGCGCCGCGTCGAGTGCGACTACTTCACCGACGCCATCGACAACACACAGGTGAAGGTGCTGGAGGAATTCGACCAGCGCCCCATCCAGCTTGCCCAAGCCTGCCACGGCGATGTGCGAGTCAACCGACAGATCGTTGGCTTCAAGAAAATCAAGTTTTATACCCTTGAGAACATCGGCTCCGGCCAGCTCTCAATGCCAGAGCAGGAAATGCATACGACGTCTTGGTGGCTGCACTTTCCCGCCGCCTTCCTCTCTCAGTTGGAGGGCTACGCCCTCTCAGAGCGAGCCAATGGGCTCTCCGGCCTGGCCAACGCGCTCAGAGCGGTTGCCGCGCTGCTGGTTATGTGTGATCCGCGCGACTTGGGCGTCGCCTTGACCGAAGAGATCGCGGGCGGCCTGGTCGCCTGGGAACCCAATCTCTACCTCTACGACAACTACCCCGGCGGCATCGGCCAATCTCTGCCGCTGTACGATCAGACCAAAAAGCTACTCCAAGGTGCAGAAGAATTAATCTCACGTTGCCCCTGCGAAGAGGGTTGCCCCTCTTGCGTCGGCCCCGTCGGTGAGATAGGAAATAGAGGTAAAGAAGCGGCCCTCCGCGTGCTGGGTCTTCTCAAAGAAGGAATTGCTCCCTGCCTACCGAAAAAAGACGCGATACACGAATCGATCTAAACGTTCCAGGTGCGATTACCTGGCACAAGCCCGATGGCAGCCGCATCTACGAGAAGGTAGCGGTTATCGACCTCAGTGATCGAGGCTCCATGATCGAATGCTCTACCCGTCTCCTGCCCCGGCAGTTCGTCCGGATCGAGATTCCTCAGGAAAAAGTGGATGGTATGGCCAGCGTGCGGCGTTGCGATTCCAAGGGTTTGAAGTTTAGGGTGGGTCTGGAATTTATCAATGCCCGCGAAGCAAGGCCCAAAGTTTCGCGCTGGACATAGATAATAGGGGGGATGGTCATTACTGGCGTTTGGTACGCCCTTGCTCTCGCGCTTGCCGGCGTGCTTACCGGCTACTTCACCAAGGTGGCTTGGCTCGGCGTCCCCTTCTATCTGCTGGCGGTCTTCTGCCTCTGGTTCTTTCGCGACCCGGACCGCGTTATACCCGAAGGCCCCGTGGCCGTGTCGCCCGCCGACGGCAAAGTGGTTTCGATCAGCAAAGACCCCGATGGCCGAACACGCCTTTGCATCTTCCTTAATGTTTTTGACGTGCACGTCAATCGATCGCCGATCGCCGGTAAGATCGTCAAGCGCACCTACCGCCAGGGTAAATTTCTGGTAGCCAGCCGCGATGAGGCCAGCAGCCAGAACGAGCAAAACACTTTTGTGGTGGAGGGCGACGGTGCCAGCGTTGAGTTTAGCCAGATCGCCGGCCTGATCGCCCGCCGCATCCTTTGGTACAAAGACACGGGAGACACGGTGGATAAGGGCGAGCGCGTTGGGTTGATCAAGTTCGGTTCCCGCGTCGACCTGCTCTTTAATGCCGATTGGAAGCTGGCTGTGACATTGGGCGAGCGGGTTTCGGCCGGCTCCAGTATCATCGCCAAAAGAGTGAAATGATGCGCTTCTCTGAACGTCTGATCGATCCCACGAGCCCGGAGCGCCGCCCGCGCCGCGCCGCCTACGCGCTGCCCACCTTGTTCACGGCGGCCAACATCTTCTTCGGCTTCCTAGCCATCACCAAGACCGTGGAGGGCACCATCAAAGCTACGCAGCAGGGCGCGTCGCACGTGCCCGAGTACGCCTTGGCAGCGCAACTGATTGGCGTCGCGGTGGCCTGCGACGGCCTGGACGGGCGCATTGCGCGGATGACCAACACCGTCAGTGACTTTGGGCGCGAGCTGGATTCCCTGGCCGACGTCGTTACCTTTGGTATCGCCCCAGCCGTGCTGGCGTTTTGCTGGGGCTTCTATTTCGTCACCCACAGTATGGATTTGGCGCTGCGCGAGCAGATCCTGATGGCTGGATACTTTCTGTCTTTCGTTTACCTGCTGTGTG
>JANXUM010000227.1 GCA_025356215.1 Bryobacter sp.
GGTGTCGTAGGTATCGGTGGATTCGTCAGTGTCGGCGGGGCCGCGCTTGATGGCGCGGTGGGGAGTCATTTCGACAAACTCGCCTTCGCTCAAAAAGCGGCCGCGGACGTCCTGGGTGACGAAGATGTAGCCGCTCTTGGCGAAGCGCTCATTGGGGCCGAGGCGGCCCGGGTACTTGTCGACGCCGTAGGGGGCGCAACTGTAGGGCGTGCGGCTGAGGAGGAAGGGATAAGTCTTGAGCGGATCTTTAGGGACATATACGGCGGTGAAGAGGCGCTTGCCATCGCGCATTGGGATTCGGTGCTCGTATTTGGTGTAGTTGGCCTTGACGTAGGCGGCGAGTTCCTCCGAAGACATGGGCTTCTGCGCAAAGAGGAGTGCGGGAAAAATAAGGAATAGAGCAACCAAAGGCATAAGCCTCATTATAGAATCGCGGGATGCCCCGGACATTGCTACATGAAGCCGCCGCCGAATTTATCGGCACAATGATTATCTTGTTGTTGGGTGGGGGAGTGGTTGCGATGGTGCAACTGTTTGGCACGGGCTCGCCGGGGGAGCTTGTGAACGGCGGGTATACGAACATCACGCTGGCGTGGGGACTGGCGGTGATGATGGGCGTCGCGGTGAGCGCCAAGATCAGCGGCGGGCACTTGAATCCGGCGGTGACGATCGCGATGGCCATCTTTCGGGGCTTCCCTTGGAGCAAAGTGGGGCCTTACCTGCTGGCGCAGTTTAGCGGCGCGTTTTGCGGATCGGCTTTGGTTTATCTGAATTACCGGCCAGCGTTTATGGCGCAGGATCCTGGGCTGGAGCATAGCGCGGGGGTGTTTACGACGTTTCCGCAGTTTCCGGATGTTCCGCTGGCGGGATTTATCGATCAAGTGTTGGGTACGGCGTTGTTACTGTTTCTGGTGTCGGCGCTGACGGATGAGAATAACTTACAAGCTCCTTCGTGGCTGACGCCGATGTTAGTGGGGCTGGTGGTTGTGGTGATCGGGATGAGCTTTGGCAGCTTGCACGGGTACGCGATCAACCCGGCGCGGGATTTTGGGCCGCGGCTGTTTACGGTGCTGGCGGGCTTTAAGAATAATGGAATGACCGAGGGCAGCACGGTGTGGCTGATTCCGTTCTTTGCACCGATACTTGGCGGTATTGTGGGGACGGCGGCTTACGACTTTACGATTCGCCGCGCGTTGTAAGAAGAAAACCGTCATGAGTTCCACGAATGAAATTTGGTTGTTGCGCCACGGGGAGACCGCGTGGAGCCTGAGCGGGCAACATACTGGCTGGTCCGACATCGCGCTGACAGCGACGGGTGAGGAGCAGGCGCGGGCGTTGGGCAGGGCGATGGATGGGCGGCCGTTTGCGGCGGTGTGGGTGAGTCCGCTTCGGCGGGCTTTGCATACGTGCGAGTTGGCGGGGTACGGGGCGCAGGCGGTGAAGCAGGATGATTTACGCGAGTGGAATTATGGGCAGCTTGAGGGAATGACAAGCGCCGATATGCGGAGGGCGGTGCCAGATTGGTCGATCTGGCGGGATGGCGCGCCGGGGGGCGAATCGATCGATGAGGTTTATGTGCGGGCGGGGCGGATCCTGGCTCGGGCGGCGTCGGTGGACGGGGATGTCGCGTTGTTTGCGCATGGGCATATTTTGCGTTTGATTGCAGCGCATTATTTGGGGCTGGCTCCGCAGGATGCGCGCTTGTTTGCTTTGAATACGGCGACCATTAGCGTGCTGGGGTGGGAGCATGGTAACCATGTGATTCGGCAATGGAATCGGCCCACGACTTAGGCGGACGTACGTGTGGCGTCCGCCTAAGTGGGAGTAAGTGAGTGCGGGTTCGGTTGTCAATGGACTGCGGCGGGGCTCTTGGCTCCGCCTGTGTTGCTGGCTGGGAACTTGGGTTTGGCTTGTTCGTTGGCCGGGTCGGGCTGATTGGAATCGCATACCCCAGAGGGGGACGGACCCAAACTGCGGGTCCGTCCCCACCCTTGTTACTTGTCCAGGCCGGTTTGCTTTGCGATTCGGAGTAATTCCTCGATGCATATTTCCTCGTTCGGCGTGGCCGCCAGCGCGTCGAAGCTCTCGCCGAGTTTCGTGTGGCGGTGCGCTTGGCCCAGCAAGCTCTCCGCACGGATCCGAAGGACGAGGTCGGGCGAGATCCCAGTTATGATCGTTGCAAAGCATGATGGATCTGAATGAACTGGCCAATGCCCGAATGCCGTTTGGGCGTTACAAGGGGCGCTACATGACTGCTTTGTACAGATTTTTGAATTGTGCGGTACCGGCAGTGAGGACAAAGCTAAAAAAGTTATGGCTCCCACTTCACAGTAGCGTGAGAATGTTCGGACTTGAGTAAACACTGTACGGTCCTGTAAGGCAGCCAAGCGCGGACCGGTTCCGCATTGCTCCGGCATCCGTGATCCCAATCCGGCGCAAGCGTCGCTGGCCGTATTACGCGCGAATCGAAAGTTGGCCAGAGGTGCGCCATTGAATCGACCCCACGCTATCCACGGCGGAACACTGTGACCAATTTCGATTCGACCGCCTCTCAAAATCAGAATCCGGGCGGCGAAGGTGCCTCTAGACTCATTCGTTCATTGGTGATGGGATGGTCGAAATTCAGATATTGGGCGTGCAGGAGGTAGCCTCCGTCGCCGGGCAGGCCGGGGAGATTTTCGAGGGGCTGGCCGGTTGGGCCGTACAGCGGGTCGCCTACCAGCGGGTGGCCAACGGAGGCTAGATGAATTCTGATTTGGTGGGGGCGCCCGGAGTACAGACTGACTTCAAAGCTTGTCGTCGTGGCCGTTCGGGAGATTACCGTTGCCAGTGACTTTGAGGCTTTTCCATTGGGGTTCGCCGCCCAAACGGAACCGATCAGCGGGTGCGGGACCAGGCCGATGGGGGTTAGGATTTCGTAGGCATCTCGCTCCGCTACACCTTGTGCCAGCGCCCGGTAAATTTTTTGGATTTTGGGTGTGTTCCAGTTTGCGAAGAG
>JANXUM010000254.1 GCA_025356215.1 Bryobacter sp.
AAGTCGACCTTTAATGCCTCTAATACCTGCGCCTCGGCAAAATGTCCAATGCGCGCCTTCGCCATTACTGGAATTGATACCGTAGCCTGTATCTCGCGAATGCAGGTGATGGGCGACATGCGAGCCACTCCGCCGTCGCGGCGAATGTCACTCGGCACCTTGATCAGGGCCATCACCGCCACCGCTCCGGCCTTCTCTGCAATCAGTGCCTGTTCGGCGTTGGTGACGTCCATAATCACGCCACCCTTCAACATCTCGGCCAGGCCGATCTTCTTGCGGAATGCTTCGTTCAGAATCATTGTTTATTCACTCCCAAAATCGATTGTCTAGACCATGGCCAACGCGGGCACAGGGTCGTGGTAACGCGAGGCGATCAACGCCTCTTCTTCAAACAAAGGGGCCAACCGGCGCAGCCCTTCGGCAATGCTCGAAGGACTCAAGCCGGCAAAACTCAAACGGAAACTCTCATGAAACGGCGCGCTCAAACTGAAGTAGCGCCCGGGCAGATAGTTCACACCCTCGCGCCGCGCCTTCTCAAGCACGACCGCGCTGTCGCATCCGCGCGGCAGCGTCACCCACAAGTTCATTCCGCCTTCGGGCCGCGTATAACTCGACCCCACTGGCAGCACCTTCGCCAAACTGTCCAGCGTGGCGGTCAGCCGCAAGCGCCCCGCCTCCAACACCTTTGCCAAGTGGCGCTCCAGCCGGCCCGTACGCGCAAACTCGAGCATGATCGCTTGCGACAACTGGTCGGAATGCAAATCCGTCCACTGCTTGGCAGTCGCCAAGCGCTGCACCATCGCCTTGTTTCCGATCACCCAACCGACGCGTAGTCCAGGAAAAGCAATCTTCGAGAAGCTTCGCAGCAGCAACGAATTCCTCACCCCCAGCGACCGCACCGTCGGCAACGCCGAGCCGAAGTACCGCAGCCGCGAATAGATATCCACTTCAATCAGCAGCTTCCGCCCACTGACAAGGCTCTCCCGCTCAGCCAGGTTCATCGTGTAGCCCGTCGGATTTTGAAAGCTCGGCGTCACCAGCATCGCTTCAATCCCGGCCGCCCCCGCGTCTACCGTCAAAGCGCCCGGAAAGGCGTTCTTCAGCCCCGGATAGACCGGCTCCTCAGCCAGCACCAAAGACCCGCGCGGAATCAGCGCCTTCTGAATCAGGTCCAGCGCCTGCTGGCAGCCTGAGGTAATCAGCAGATCGTCCTGTTCAGGATCGAAATTCCCTTCGGCAATCGCTTCCTCAATCAGATAACTCCGCAATGGGCCATAGCCAAACGGCGACCCCAACTGCAAAATCTGCAAGGCGTGGCGCGCCAGCACTTCCTGCGCCGTATCGCGGAACTCGTCCAGGGGAAATAGTTCGCCCGAAGGGCGCGATGTCGCAAAGCTGATCTCCGCGTCAGGATTGGCTTTGTTCTGCACAAAACTTCCCCGCCCCACCTGCCCGCTCATCAAGCCGTCTTCTTCGAGCAGCGCATAAGCGGCACTCACCGTCGCCCGGTTCAGCCCCAACTGAATCGCCAGGTCGCGCGTCGGAGGCAGCCGATCCCCGTCCCCCAACTGCCCAGCCAAGATCGACGATTTCAGCCCAGCATAGAGCTGCCGGTATACCGGCTGGTCAGATTGGACGTCGATCTGGGGCAATTGGATCATGCCAATACCGATTATGGTAGTCCAATCGACGCGCTATGGCAAGCCAATTAAAGCAAAGCCAATCCAGAGTGGATCCTCGGCCCCGGTGCCTGCTCTCCCAAGATTCGCTCTTCCAAAGCCAAGATCTGCTCCCAGCGCTGGGCGATCTCGCCCTTGTCCGCCAAGTGCCTCGCCAGCTTCAGAAACACTTTATAGTGGCCCATTTCCGAGGAAAACAGGGCTCGATAGAACAAAGCCAATTCCTCATCGGGCGCGCTGGCCGATAGGATCGCAAAGCGCTCGCAGGAGCGCGCCTCGATCACCGCCGAAATCAACAGCCGGTCGATCGAGTCCTGTATGCCACCCTTCCGGCCCACCAATCTCAATGCATTGGCATACTCCGATTTGTGGCTCCGCGCCATCCGCCCCCCGCGCTTGATCAGCAACCGGGTCACCTGCGCCAGGTGCGCCGCCTCGTCGCGCGCCACCGACGTCATCGTCTCCACCCACCCCGGAACCCACTCGTCCGGCCACCGGGTCATCAACTCCATCGCGTTGTTACAGGCCTTCTTCTCAAGGAAAGCGTGGTCAATCAGCAGCGCGATCGGGTCCTCCAACACGGCCTTGCCCCAAGCCAAGGGCGTCCGCGAAAGCAGAGGAAGTTGATCCAGTTTCTCAAGCAATTCGGTGGACACTTCTCTAAGGTAACGCAGCCATTCCAGCCCCTACGCCTAGTACCCTTGGGTTGACACCCTTAGTCTTGCGCTGCTAGCCTAGGCCTTTGTTCTAGACCTTGTCCCGTGCAGCAACCGTATTTCATCCTCGTCGTCGCGCATTCCCTCCACGGTCGCCTTCGGCGCATCCATGTGCCGTACAGCGTCTGCTACGGAGTTCTCGCCCTGGCCTTGCTCGGTACCGTAACCCTGGCGGGGATCGCCGCCTCCTACGCCCGGATGTTCTGGAAGGTGAGCAATTACAACACCCTGCGCGCGGAAATCGACACGATCCGCCACCGTTACCTGCGCCTCCAGAAGGAGAACGACGAGGGCAAACAACAGTTGGCCACCCTCCAGGTCCTCGCCAGCGAAATCACGATCGCCTATGGCATCAAACGCGAACTGGACGCCAAAGAGCCGTTAAGCCTGGAATCGAAGCTGATCCCCACCCTCCACGAGTCGATCGAAGACTATAACTTCCTGCGCAATACCACCTTCGCCTCCACCTTCCGTAATACGTTCAACACCGTCAGCCCGATCCGCGCCCGCAACTTCGGCGAAAACAGCCCCAGCCTCTGGCCCGCGCAAGGCAAACTGACTAGCTTCTTCGGCCAACGCCAGGACCCCTTCCACGGCCTGGGTGCCTTCCACCCCGGCCTCGACATCTCGGTTCCGATCGGAACCCCCGTGCTCTCAACCGCTGGCGGACAGGTAAAGTTCGCCGACAATTTTGCCGGCTACGGGCGCCTGCTGGTGATCGACCACGGCAATGGCGTTGAAACCTACTACGGGCACCTGTCGCGCTTCAACGTTGTCGCCGGCCAGCACATTGCCCGCGGCGAAGTGATCGCTTGGTCCGGTAAAACGGGTCGCGCCACAGCCCCGCACGTCCACTACGAAGTCCGCCTGTCGGGCTCACCCGTCAATCCCTACCCCTACCTCAAATCGCAGGCCCTCGTCGCCTCGGCCAAGTCGCAAGAAAAGCGCGCCGAACTCCCCTTCTAGCATCGGGTTTTGATAGACTCCGTAACGTGCGTTCCACGATCCTCCGCCTCACTCTAGCCGGTGCCTGCCTTGCGATTCTCGCCTCGGCCTACGCCCGTCTCAGCGTCCAACACCAGATGTCCGATGCCGCAAAGCAATTCCTCGCTTCGCTTGAGGATGAGCAGCGTGCCAAGGGGACTTTCAAGTTTGAAGACGACGAGCGTGAGTTCTTCCACTTCATCCCGGCGGAAGACGTCGCCAAGCGCTACGGCCGTCCGCGCAAGGGTCTCCCGTTTATGGAACTGACGTCGGCGCAGCGCCACCTGGCCCAAGCCTTGATCGCAAGTGGCCTATCGCAGCAGGGATATCTAAAGGCCAATACGATCATGAGCCTTGACGATGTTCTGCGCATTCTCGAGAAAGACACCGTTGGCCGCCGCAACCCCGACAAGTATTTCATCTCGATCTTTGGCGAGCCGTCGGAGACGGGCACCTGGGGCTTCCGCTTCGAAGGGCACCACATCAGCCTTCACTTCTCCTTCGTAAAAGGGAAGGCAGCCTACAGCCCGACCTTCTTTGGCTCCAATCCGGCTGAAGTGAAAGAAGGCCCGCGCAAGGGTCTACGCGCTCTACCTCGCGAAGAGGATCTCGGCCGCGAACTCGTCTCCGCTCTCACCGCCGACCAACAGAAGGTCGCCATCGTCACCGACAAGGCGCCAGACGACATCCTCACCTCGGCCGACCGCGTGGCCGCCCTCAAGGGTCAGCCCAACGGTCTGGCCGCCTCCAAGCTCAACGCGAAACAGAAAGAACTGCTCAAGAACTTGGTCGACGAGTATGCCAATAACTTCCCCGAAGAGGTGGCTCAAGCGCGCAAGGCGCAGTTCGCCAAGCTCGCCCCCCAAGCCTACTTCGCCTGGGCCGGCGTCACCGCCAAAGGCGGGCCGCACTACTATCGCGTCAGCACCCCGGATTTCCTGATCGAGTACGACTGCACCCAGAACCAGTCCAACCACATTCACGCCATGTGGCGGGACCTGAAGAACGATTTCGGTCGCGACCTGCTCAAAGAACACTACCAGACCTCCCACTAAGCGGCGAACCCAATCTCTCGCTTCGCACGTCATATTCTAGAGGTGTAAGTGACTCGACGAAGCTTCAGTATCGGCTTGGCCGGAGCGGCGGTGGCCCATGCGCAATTTTCGCCGATCCGCCGCTACTTCGACCCCTCAACCGAAGTGGAGGTATTGGCTCTATCCGACATCGCCAACGCCAGCTACCTGCCGCATGCCTGTAACCGCGCGATCTCGTCACGCGGCGGCTTTATCGTATACGCGACCGAGACCAGCAGCGGTTTCCAGGCCATGCGCCTGGAGATCAAGGGCGGTGCCGCCAAGATCGTCACAAGCGCTACCGCCATGGATCCGAAGTCGCTGGCGCTGTCCCCGGACGACCGCACGCTCTACTTCGCCGACGGGGATCGCCTGATGGCGGGTGGACTGTCGGTTGGCAAACCGCGGGAGCTCTACAAGGGTTCCTCGCCCGAAATCTTCTCCCGTGGGATTTCGCTGTCGGAAGACGGCGCGACGATCTCGCTGATCGACCGCGAACGCCTTCAGTTGATCTCAACCGCCCCGGCGGCGGGCAAGAGCGGCGTGCGCACCTTGGTCGAGGTGGAGGGGGGTGCCGCACAGAGCATTGTCAGCAAGTCGGGCCAGTTGTTCTTTCGGGGCGAGGGCGGCTCGATTCACGCGATGAGTACAGTACCCGGGGCCAAGCCCAAACGCTTGCCGATCGAGGGCGAAATCGGCCGCGCGCTTTGGAACCCCGACGGTAGAAGTATTATTTACGTCCGCCTCAATCAGGGCCGGGGGATCGCCAACGCGCTGTTTGAGTACTCATTCGACACCAACAAAGAATCGTTGGTCGGCAAGACCAGCCAGTTTGCCGACTTCGGCCGTAACACAGACTCGAGCGTCTTCGTCGGGGCGTCTGCATCCAAGGCCCAGCCCTTCATCCTGATTATGCTGCGCATCACCCGGCGAGAATTGGCGCTGTGCGAGCACAGATCAAGCGACCCGACGAGTGTTGCGCCCCGTTTTGCACCCAGTTCACAGAGGATCTACTTTCAGTCGGATCGATTGGGCAAGCCCGCCATCTTCTCGGTCGCCGTCGAGAAGCTCGTGGAGCGGACGGATCAGGAAGACCCTCCGGTCAAGAAGACAGACTAAGACGACTTAGCGGAGACTCTCGATGGAATGCGCCGACGGACTGGCGCTGCGCCAACTGAAGTCTTTGCGTCCAAGATTTTGCAACTGTCCGGTTCGTGCCGCCTCTTTGCGGGCTTCCTTCGTCTGGTACATGCGACGGTCAGCCTCAGCCAGTAGCGTCTCGGCGTCGCGGCCATCCTCGGGGGCGTGCACCGCGCCGATGCTGATACCGACGACATCTTCGCCGATAATCTGCCGCGCCGCGTCCACAATCATCGAGGAGATGCGTGAGGTGCGGATCGCCAGGTCATCTCGTTTCATGCCCGGTAGCACCAGCACAAACTCGTCGCCGCCCATGCGCGCGACGTAGTCGTATTCGCGGCAGCTTAACTTCAAACACTGAGCGACTGCCTTCAAAAGCTTGTTGCCTTCCAAGTGGCCGAATCGATCGTTGACGGCCTTGAAGCCATCGAGATCGGTCACCAGCACGGTAACGGTCTCGCCGCTTCGGGCGCGACGCGCCAGCTCTGTGTCGAGATGTACAAAGAGGCTGCGGGCATTCGGCAGTTCGGTAAGGAAGTCGGTTGTGGCGGTACTTTCGGCCGCCTCTAGCCGGAGAAGATGGTCGATCGTCATACCGACCTTGGAGGCGATGGCGAGCATCACCCGAAGGTTGTCGCGCGAGAAGGCGTCCTTGTCGGCGCGGTAGAGCGCCAGCACACCGACGATGTCGCGCTTGCCCTCCAGCGGCACGGCCAGCGCGCTACGCAAGGT
>JANXUM010000258.1 GCA_025356215.1 Bryobacter sp.
ACGCCCCAATCGAAAACAATAAGGAACTTGTATGCGATACACCGTAATTCTGCTTGCCGTGGCGCTGTGCGCACAGGACGCCACGAAGAAAAAACGTACGCCCCGTCCGCCTCTGCCAGGCGTCAAAGACGTCCAGAAGCCGATGGATGTCGTCAAGCCTGAAGCCGTTTTTTCCGTACCCGGCGTGCCAGACTGGACCACCGCCTCCAAGACCGCAGTTTGGGTCTCCAACAAGCCGAAGAATTCCATCTCCAAACTGGACCCCAAGACGAACACCGTCACCGCGACCGTAGCCGTGGGGAAAGCCCCATGCAGCGGCATCGCTTACGGCTTCAATAGCCTTTGGGTGCCCAACTGCGGCGATAAGACGGTGTCGCGCGTCGACGAAAAGTCGGAGAAAGTGGTCGCCACCATCCCGGTTGGCCCGGCGAACTCAGAAGGCGGGATTGCCGTCTCGAAGGACGCAGTTTGGATGGCAACCAACGAGGCTGGCGACAAGGTGGTGCGCATCGACCCGAAGAAGAACAAAGTTGTGGCCGAGATCGCTGTTGTGCCCGGATCCCACACTGTCGATTTTGGCGAGGGCGCGGTTTGGGTAACTCAATCGAAAGGTAAGTTACTCAGTCGTATTGATCCGAAGACGAACAAGGTCACCGACACGATCGAAGTAGGTCCCGAGCCTCGCTTCCTCACAGTTGGCGAGGGCTATATCTGGACTCTGAATCAAGGTGACGGCACCGTCTCCAAGGTCGACCCGAAAACCAAGAAAGTAGTTGCTACCATCGTCGCGGGGCTACCGGGTGGCGGAGGCGAGATCTCCGCCGGTGGCGGATCGGTATGGATCACGATGTTCCAGATCCCGATCACGCGCATCGATGCCAAGACTGATAAAGTCACGCACCAATATGCGGGCCCGGGCGGCGATGCAATCCTTTACGCTCACGGCGCCGTCTGGCTTTGCAATCTGCGCGAACAAAACGTATGGAGGCTAGATGCGGCCAAGTTGGCCCCGTAGCCGAAGAAAATGACTGAATCAATTCTGTGGGAAGAACACTTGCACGGCGGCCAGACTTGGTCGCAAGTGCTTGAACCGGGAATGGCGCTGCGCCTGACGGACATCGATGGCGGGGCCAACGTGAGCGCTCTGTTCTACAACGCGACGCAGACCGAAGAGCGATACAACATGCCCGACACACTGAAGGCACAACATATTGCCCGACTTACAAAAGGCTTTGTGTTGTACTCCGACATGGGGCGTATCCTCTGCTCGGTCACCGACGACAGCGTTGGTTGGCACGATCCGATCGGCGGCACCCTTAACGAGGCGCAGGCAACCCAAAAGTTCGGCTCGCGGAGCTACCAGGATTTCCGCAACGGCTGGACGCAATCGGCCAAGGAAGGTCTGCTGCTGGAACTTGCCAAGTACGGCATGGACTCACGTGATCTGACGCCCACGCTCAACCTGTTCAGCAAGGTCCAGGTGGACGGAGAGGGAACGATGCGTTATGTGCCTGGTAATTCAAAGGCTGGCGACGCTGTTGAGTTGCGCGCCGAGATGAAAGTGCTGGTCTTACTTTCGGCCAATCACCACGCCATGGAGCCGTGCACCGAGTATGCGCCCAAGCCAGTGAAGCTCACGGTGAAACGGGTTCCCACGCCGACGGAAGACGATATCTGCCGAAGTTCCCGGCCAGAGAACCGCCGCGGCTTTGAGTTGACTGCGCGGTGCTGCCGATGAAGACCATTCTTGACGTCAAAGTGCTCGCCGGAGACGGCTGGAGCGGAGTTGTCAAGAAGGGGCAAACCCTGCGGATTGTCGATCTTGAAGGCAATCAAGCGGTCGACACCATGCTCTACAACGCTCACGATTCTACCGATCGATATTCGGCTGTAGATACCATTTGCGGTCAGAGCAATATCTATTTGACCAAGGGTACGCGTTTGGTCACGCAAAATGGGAATCTGTTGATGACCATCGTGGAAGACCTTTGCGGCCGTCATGACACGCTAGGCGGTGCCTGTTCGCAGGAATCGAACATGGTCCGCTACGATATCGACAAGCGATTCATGCATGCTTGCCGACAAACCTTTCTCAAATACGGCTTGGCCATGGGCTTGGAGAAACGGGACATTGCGCATAACATCAATTTCTTTATGAACGTGCCAGTGACTCCCGAAGGCAAACTCACTTTTGAGGATGGGCTGTCGGCCCCCGGCAAGTATCTGGACTTATTGGCCGACATGGATACTCTAGTCTTGATCTCCAACTGCCCCCAACTGAATAACCCCTGCAACGCCTATAACCCAACTCCCGTGCAATTGATCGTTTCGGAATGATGTTCACCAAAGTACTGATTGCCAACCGCGGCGCCATCGCCAGCCGTATCATCCGCACGCTGCGCCAAATGGGCGTGCGCAGCGTCGCCATACACTCCGATGTGGATGCGGGTGCCTTGTTCGTGCGCCAGGCCGACGAAGCCGTTAGCGTGGGCGGCCCTCGGGGCTACCTGGATGTCGAAGCCGTGCTCGCCGCGGCGAGGCAAAGTGGTGCGCAGGCCATTCACCCAGGCTATGGATTCCTTAGCGAGAACGCTTCATTTGCCGAGGCCTGTGAGAGCGCGGGCCTCGCCTTCATCGGACCCACTCCAGCGCAAATGCGCGATTTCGGCCTGAAGCACCGAGCTCGCGAGTTGGCTGAAGCGGCTGGCGTTGCGATGCTCCCTGGCACGGGCTTGCTGAGCAAAGGCGAGGACGCGGCTGTTGTCGGCTTCCCGTTGATGCTGAAGTCCACCGCAGGCGGCGGCGGCATCGGAATGCGCGTGTGCCGATCGGCCAGCGAACTCGAAGAAGCGTTCGCCGCTATAGAGCGGCTGAGTCAAACCAACTTCAAAGACACAGGCATTTATGCCGAGCGCTACGTTGAGCGGGCGCGGCACATCGAGGTGCAGATCG